>NZ_WAKW01000052.1 GCF_015523155.1 Methanothermococcus sp. | reverse complement strand
GTTTATGGAGCCATAGATAAGATATATTAGGTTCCCCCTCTAATATAGATAAGATTTTACTAATCTCTTTTTCCCTGTTATAAAATTTCATGGTTTCACCTTATGAATTTTATAAAATAAACTTTTTTATACTATATATTAACTTCTAGTGTAGGTTAAAATATATAACTTATACTATCTATAAAATCATAAAAAACGATATATTATGAAGCTAAGAAGTTGCTTTGAAAAATTCCAAAGGAAATTTTTAGGATAAGAAGAATTAATAGCAAATTATATTAAAAGATTTCATATAAGCATTGAAATATAAAAAGGTTATATTCGTAAAAAATTCTTTTAGCTATAACCTCATTATATCTTTATATGAAGGTCTTAGAGGTTTTGTATTATCTAACCACAAAATATTTATTAATATTTTTTATCGCTAAAAATCCATTTCCAAAATAAAATTACTTTAACTTTCAAATCTTCCTCTTCAATAATATTCTCCTCATTAAAAGTAATTAATATCAAATTTTTGCAGTTTAATTTTTTGCCAATTTTTACAAATTTTTTAACTTCTCTATTATAATTATCAAAATTCAATTCATAACAGACATTTATTAAGCATTTAATTTTATCATTCTTCTTAATCAGAAAATCAACTTCTCCAATGGTATCTTCATAGTAGAATAGATTCTCATTTTCAACAAAACCTCGCCTCCAATTCAACAAAAACGGCATTTTCTAAATATTTCCCTTGTCTTCTGAATGCTTAATGTTGAAAATATTGATAAAACCATTATCAATAATATATGGTTTATAAACTTTGATTTATCTCTTTCAAACTATGTGAGAACTTTTTTAATGAAAAAACAAAATAACAATCATTAAGATAACCCAAATACTCATAAAGTGTATTTTTACCAACACTTACTCCAACTGATTTAAAATAATTAAATAGTTTATTTATAGAAACTTTCTTCGTATGAGAATTGATTAAAAATTTGATAAAAAGTTTCAAAACTTGAATATTTTTTACATTATGCCTTTCAACAATATCCCCAATTATCGTTCTTAAATATTCTCTTAAAATCTCCTCTCTGTTTCATCTTCCAAAACAACCTCTGGAAAACCGCCGTATAATAAATAATCATCTAAGTATTTTAAAAGCAGTGCCTTTTCCTGCTTAGTAAGAACTTCATCCATTTCAAAATCCTTAAATTTCAAATATTCTTTAAATGATAATGGAAATAATTCCACACTTAAACTCCTTCGCCTTAACTGCGTTGCAATTTCCTTCGACAGTAATTTAGATGATGAACCAGTTAAATAAACTTTATGCCCTTCCCCCTCAGCCAATCTTTTTATAACAACCTCCCAGTTTTCTATTTCTTGAATTTCATCAAAAAAGAATGTTATTTGCTCATTGGGATATATTTCTTTGCCTATTTTTATGATTTCTTGAGGAGTTTTTATTGTTGGAGGATATATTCTATCATCATCTAATGGAAAGAATATGGAATTCTCTGTTTTTTTGAATAAATCAAATAACAATATGGTTTTTCCACATCTTCTAATCCCTATAACTGATACCACTTTGTTAATTTTGGATTTTGGCAGTTTTACATCCCTTTGGATTTTATATATTTTCTTTTTTCTCGATATTCTTTATTATTGCCTTTATAGTTTCTCTCATAGTTTCACTATATATAGTGAAAGTTATTTAAATGTTAGGAATGAATATAAAAACATAAATTAGAGTTTAGAAACATAAAAATAATAACCGATGCAAAGACTTTTGGTTTATTTGGAGAATTAAATTAATAAAATTATTATTATATGGGGAAATTATGGAAGATAATGCCAATATTCAATGCTTTAAATGCTATATTAGAAAATAAAAAAATACATTTTGACAAATCCATATTTGAAGAAAATATGGAAAATAAGCCTGAGCTCCTACAATATCTTATAATATTTTTTATGAATAATAATTTTAAATTATAATAACTATTTACCCATTAAATATAAAAAATAAATAATTATCTAAATTTAGGGAGAGATATTAAATTAAGTATTAAGTGAATTTATAAGAATGTAGAGTTGAACAATATGCCAAGAAATATAATGGTAGCAAAAATTGCATGGAATTCATCTCAATGGAGACGGCCGAATATACAAAACTTTAATAACAGGAATAATATGGCTATTTATTTATTAAGGTTGTAGGATTTGCTTATGAATGGTGGAACTTTAACGATGTTCCAGATGGAAACTATCAAAATTGGGAAGAGGTTAAACGAATAAATTCAAATAGATTCCATATAATCCAAATGATTGGTATTATGGATATTTTGAAAATAGATAAGCGTCCATTGGATTTTATAAATGCTCACAGGTGTTCACCAAATAATCTAGACATTGAAGGGGGGATTATAACATTTATTTCAAAAAACATATACGATGGAAATTTTTATTTTATTGGTTTATATATGACGCATACTTTTTGCATGATGGCAATAAGAGCTATTATCTTTGATACAGAAAATAATATATTACAATTTATTACCGCCCATTGTAAATCATATACAAAATAATCCTGATGCCGATACGCTATTTCACCAATATGTTTGCCCGCATAATCCTAAACTTAAAACCTTTAAGGATATAATTGGGAAAAAGGAACTTTCATTTGTTCTTGACGAACCTGTAAAAATAACAGCAAAGATTTAAATGTAAAGATAATAGGACGCTCTCCAATTTATTATGGTTTAAATAAAAATCCAGAACTATTGCTAGATTTATTGATTAGGGCATTATACTCCAATCGTAATAATCCTACATTAGTTAATAAGATTATAAAAATAATACACACTTATGACCGTGTAAATATGTATTTAAATGATTAATATAACGGAGCTCCTATTACAATCACATTCATAATAAAAAAATAAAAATAATTATTTAATTATCTAAATATTGGCTGTAATGAGCAGTATAATGGCAAACTTAAAGGTCTGTATGGAAATCCTTTTGATTCTTCTTTTATTTTTTCGATTAGCTCTTCAACAGTCATTTTTTCTTTAACTGGCTTTTTTAGTGTGGATTTTTCCCTTACTGTAATGGTTAATATATTGTTTTCAACTTCCTCATCGCCAATTACCACCACATAAGGCACCCAGTTCTTTCCAGCGTTTCTTATTTTTTTACCTACGCTTTCCTCCCTATCATCGTAATCTGCCCTTATATTGTTTTCTCTGAGTTTTTTAGCAACATTTAATGCATAATCCTTATGGGCATCTGAAACTGGTATTACTCGCACCTGTATTGGGGATAACCAAACTGGCAACATAGGAGGAGCTCCTGCTTCAGCGTCCATATAAGCCTTTTCCAACAACCCACACAATACCCTCTCTATACTTCCTGTTGGTGAGCAGTGGAGTATAATTGGATGAACTTTTTCGTTTCCTTCATGAACAACGATATTAAATCTTTTTGCACTTTCCACATCTATCTGGACTGTTGGGTTCTCGATAGGTCTTCCAAAGCTATCTATTACTGCCATATCTACCTTTCCAACCCAGTAGTGTTTTCTCTCTGGAAGCAATTCGAGAATTACATCCTTTCCGTATTTTTCCTTATAGTCCTTTGCTATTTTAAAGAACCATTCCTTATTCTCATCGAAAAAGTCCTGTGTATATCTAAATATTACTGAATAGGGCGTATTAAAGTCATCCCCCGTTTTTAAGCACATCCAGAATTGGTTTTCAAATTCTTCCATAGCCTGCTTTATATCCAAACATACTGTGTGCATATCAGGCATTGTAAATGCTCTTAATCTCTTCAATCCTACGAGCTCACCTCTTTGCTCATATCTGAAACTGTATGTTGAGAGCTCATACAACTTTAAAGGCAAATGTTTTGGAAGGATATACATGTCCTTTTTCATCATAAACTGCCCAAAGCATGCAGCAAACCTAAGCATTAAATCCTTGCTTCCCTGTTTGAATCTATACTGCCTTTCCCCAAATTTATCTGCATGTTCCCTTATTGCCTTGTTTCCTAAATCATACATTACAGGTGTTTCAACAGGCATACCGTTGTTTTCAACTACCATATTATAAACATAATCCTGTAAAATGTCTCTTATGAGTTTTCCCTTTGGATACCATCTGAAATGACCAGCATCTGATGATGGTTCATAGTCGCAAATCTCTTTTTCTGTAATAATTTTTACATGTGGCGGTTCTGTTTCCTCTTTCTTTGCATGTTTTATTCCCATCTCATGCATTGCTAATGCTTTTAATCCTTCATCTTCCAATTTTTTTACATTTTTCTCATTTAATTCGATTAATTTTCTTGTTTCTCCATTTAATAGATATAACTTGGATTTTTCATCCTTTTTTTCTTTTTCTTTTACTTCTTTTTCATCTTTTACTTCTTTTATATCTGCGGTTATTTTCCTTGATAACTCACTTAATGGATGCCCTTTACAGCTTATTTTAAATGCCTTATACCATCCAAAAGGAGCTCTCAACACATTGTAATCTTTTTCTTTTAAATCTTCTTCTATTCCTTTTAAAACATCCTTTGCAACTTCTGGGGATGACAGGCTGCTTGATAAATGTGCATAAGGATAAACTACAATATTATTTACCTTTAAATTTTCCGCAGTTTTTATAATCTCATTTACAGTATTTTTTATTACATTTTCTGGATTTTCTTCATCCTCTTTTTCAACGGCTATGAACGTAGTTAAACATTCATCCATTTTTCCCTGTAATATATCGGTATCTTCTGCAATTTTTGTCTTCTGTTTTGCCTCAAATTCCAAATAATCGGAATGAATTAACAATACTTTCACTATATCCCTCGTTTTAAGGTTAATAATTTTAAAATTACTTTAAAAATAATTCTATAATTTTTTATATATTATATATAAAGAATATACTTCAAATATTTTTTAATAATTTCGATATATAATGTGGATATTTAACTTTAAAGGATATATAATATTTTCAATTATTGCACCTATTAAATGGACTTTTATTATACATGAGCCTTCATAAAGAGGTATTACTACATTACTACATTATATTAATTTAAAAACGATTTATGAAGTTATTATAAAAAATAATATTTATAGTTTAATATTAATATCAATAAATTAGGATGTATATTAAAATTATCCAAATTATATTATTATGTTAAAAACCTTATTTCCAAACAACAATGTTAAAATTAAAATTTTAAAGTAATAATCAAAAAAGATTTCTATATTATATATATCATTTTACCATTTTATATCTTTTTATATTATATCCATATCTTTAATCGATTTCATCCAGTCTTTGGGTTCTTTTAACTGTGAATGCAAAGAATGCAGGAAGCACTGCACCGCCCAATATTGCCTCGGTAAGTGCAACATCAGGAGCAAGAAGTGAGCTGAATATATATGCTAGACCCAATCCACCCAATCCAGTTAATACCACACATTTAATTAAGTCCTTTTGAATCAGAGCTCCGATATATGACATAACAATTAACGCCAATACTATAAAATCAACAATATTTAAATACATGCATCATCACCAATTTATTTATTTATATTTATTTTGCTTTTTATTATTTTTTATCTTACTTTTCTTCTTCGTTTTTATATTTTTTAACTATTTCCACTTTCCTTCAATTCATCGTAATAATCGGCATTGGCAATAGCATGTGCTGCAAAGGGGCAGAGAACCAAATATATTAATGCCAATAATGGTTGGTTTAAAACCAGTAGTATAACTATGCAGGCAATATCTATTACTCCCGCAATATGAAGACGAGCATAAACCATGTTTTTACTGTCCTTTTGAATCCACAATCTAATTGATGCCAACAATATTCCTATTGAAACCACTATCAACACAATGTCCTTGATTATTGAAACATCATACATAATCATCATCCTCACCTAACTATCATATATATCAATGGGTATAAACTTATATAAAAACAAACATTAAAGGTAAGATAGTATTATAATGATTAATCATTATAGTTTCTATATATAAATATTTAATGGAAAATTAACATAAAATATAAATATATTTATATATTTGGTGATATTATGATTTCCAACAGATGCAAAAACATAGAACCTTCGGAAATAAGGAAAATATTTAACATTGCTACAAAGGATTCCATAAATTTAGGTATAGGGGAGCCAGATTTTGACACGCCCCAACATATAATAGATGCAGCAAAAAAGGCACTTGATGAGGGAAAAACACATTACACTCCAAATAATGGAATACCTGAGCTCAGGGGAAGCATAAGCAATAAATTAAAAAATGACAATAACCTTGATGTGAGCTCAGATAATATTATTACAACCTGCGGAGCTTCTGAGGCTTTGATGCTGTCCTTAATGGCAATAATTAATAAGGGAGAGGAGGTTTTAATATCTGACCCTGGATTTGTATCCTATGAAAGCTTAACTAAATTGTGTGAGGCTAAACCTGTTTCTATGAAACTTGATGAAGATTTTAATATAAATATTGAGGATGTAAAAAACAGCATTACAGATAAAACAAAATGCATCATATTAAATTCCCCTTCAAATCCAACTGGAAAAGTTATGGATAAAAGCGAGATAAAGGCAATATGTGATATAGCAGAAGATAATAATATTATTATAATATCCGATGAAATCTATGAAAAAATAATTTACGATAAAAAACATTATTCCCCTATGGAATTTACAGACAACTGTATATTAATAAACGGATTTTCAAAGGCATATGCCATGACAGGTTGGAGAATCGGATATTTGGCAGTCAATGATAATTTAAACAATAAATATAATTTAATAGACAATATGATAAAAATACACCAGTATGGATTTGCCTGTGCAACTTCCTTTGCTCAATATGGGGCATTGGAGGCCTTAAATGGAGACCAAAGTTGTGTTTATGAAATGGTTGAAGAATTTAGAAGAAGAAGGGATTTAATAGTTAAGGGATTAAAAAAATTATTTAAATTAACTACTCCCAATGGTGCATTCTATGTATTCCCAAATGTTGAGGAATACGGGGATGGAATGGAAGTTTCCCAAAAACTAATAGAGAATAAAATATTATGTGTTCCTGGCGTTGCATTTGGTGATGGCGGTAAATATAATATTAGATTTTCATACGCTACAAAATACGAAGATATAGAAAAAGCATTGGAAATAATGGAAGATATTTTTTAAAACATTTTAAAGGGATATTATGATAATCAAATTAAAATCCAGAATTAAACCAACAGAAGATGAGGAAAAAGTAATAATGGCAGTAAAAAACATATTTAAGGATGCAAAAGTTGTTATAGAAGATAATCAATTAATTGGAGAAGCTGAGGATATAAGTAGATTTAAGGAGCTCCTACGAAGTCAGGCAATATTGGACACTGCAAGAATGGTTCTTGAAAAAGGGATTGTAGGAAACTCTACAAAATTCAAGATAAACAAACAGGCGGCTTTTGCAGGTCTTGTTAATTTTGATAAAGACATACACGGCGGAATATTTGTAAAACTAATAGCTGAGGAAGATAAGGATTTAATGAAACTAATAAAAGATATTGCACCAAAAACAAAGAATGGAAAGATTATTGATGAAGATGAAGAGATAAATGATGAGATGGATAAATGAGAATAATGAAAAAAATTGTAGAGTTTAATATGCTAAATTTAAACGATGAAATTTATTAACTTAATGTTATTTCATTTTTATTGCGTGAAACTGTAAGCATTACTCAGTTCTTTGGGATGTGAGTTAATAGCTATAAAGTTCTGCCTTTGACATAAAAAATTAATGTAAAATTCCTTTTGCTTTAATTTTTGATCTATTTTAGTGCAATTTACTTATAATATATATTTAATTAATTTAAAATCCTATTTTATGGTGATTTTATGAGTGGTAAGAAAATTAAAAGAGTTCCTGCAAAAAAGATAGCACACAAAATCATAAACGAGTGCCATATTATTTTAGCAGTATTGGATGCAAGAAATCCAGAAGGCACGAGAAATAAAAATTTAGAAGATAAAATAAAAGAATCAAATAAAAAACTGATTTATGTGTTAAATAAAGCAGATTTAGTCCCTGTAAAAATACTTGAAAGATGGAAGGAGATAATTAAAAGTGAAAATCCAGAGGTATCTGTGGTTTTTGTGAGCTCCAAACATAAAAAGGGAACAAAGATATTAAGAGACAACATTAAAAAATATCTTCAATTAAAGGGAATTAAAGAGGGAAAAGTTGGAGTTATAGGCTATCCAAATGTTGGGAAATCATCCCTAATAAATGCCCTAACTGGAAAGAAAAGTGCGGCTAGTGGGCTTGTTGCGGGACTTACAAAGGGAGAACAATGGATAAAACTCACAAAAAATATAAAATTACTTGATACACCGGGAGTAATTGAACCTAAGGATGAGGATGAACTGGTGATGATAGGAGCTTTCAGGTATGAAAAAATCGAAAATCCTGTTGAACCTGCTATAAAGATATTAAAAAACTTATACGCATTTGATGAGAATATTATCAAAAAATACTATGGTATTGAGATAAATAATACAGAGGATATAAATGAAGAGTTTATAGAAAAAATAGGTAAAAAATTAAATTATTTGGGAAAAAACGGGATAATCGATATGAAACGAACGGCAAAATCCATAATAAAAGATTATCAAGATGGAAAACTTAACTACTATCCTATGAAGGTAAAAAAATACGGTCAGAAAAGGGGAAAGAATATAGAATTTATTGCAAAATATTTAGAAGATTTCCCATTTATTGACGATGCAAACAGCATAATATCCCATTTAAGTGATATAAGCGAATTGTCAAATATGAATATAAAACAGCCAATAATTGGCTCTAAAAAGATAGATGATGTGGTTGTAGTAATATCATTTGGAGAAAAAACAGCCGACAGCGGGAGAAAAAAAGTTGAAGAGTATGCGAGAAATAATAACATATCCTTATATTCCACAGGCAAGGGAAGATGCGGAGGAAATCGATTATTTGTTGGAGTTGGGGAATCTAATTAATTAAATAAATAAATAGTTAATTAATAATTTAAATATATAATTTGATAAATTGGAAACATTTATATCTAAATAATTTAAATATTTTTGAAATAAAAATTTATGCTATATTTTGATTTTATGAGGTGAATTCATGAAAATATATTTAAACGGCGAATTTGTTGAAAAGGAGGACGCAAAGATTTCAGTTTATGACCATGGTCTTTTATACGGTGATGGAATATTTGAAGGAATAAGAGCTTATGATGGCGTTGTTTTTAAATTAAAGGAGCATATCGACAGATTATATGATTCTGCAAAATCCATTACTTTGGAAATACCTATGACAAAGGAAGAGATGGAAAAGGTTGTTGTTGATACCATTAAAATAAACAATTTAAAGGACGCATATATAAGGCTCGTAATTACAAGAGGAGTTGGAGATTTGGGACTTGACCCGAGAAAATGTAAAAAACCAACAATATTCTGTATTGCAGAACCTATGAACCCCCTACTTGGAGAGGATGGTATAAAAGTAATTACATCATCAGTTAGAAGATTGCCTGTTGATGTTTTAAACCCTGCTGTGAAATCATTAAACTACTTAAACAGTATTTTAGCAAAAATCCAGGCAAATTATGCAGGAGTTCATGAGGCATTTTTATTGGATAGCGAAGGGTATGTTGCAGAGGGGACAGGGGACAATATATTTGTAGTTAAAAATGGTCTCATAAAAACTCCACCAGTATATTCAAGTGTTTTGAGAGGTATTACAAGAGATACCGTAATTGAGCTTGCAAAAGAATTGGACTATAATGTTGTGGAGGGGAGGCTCACACTACATGAGCTCTATGTTGCCGATGAATTATTCATAACTGGAACTGCGGCTGAGCTCGTGCCTGTTGTTGAAATAGATGGAAGAGTTATAAACAACGGAGAAATAGGAGAAATTACAAAAAAACTAAGTGAAGAGTTCAAGAAAATAAGAAAAGTTATGGGAACAAAGGTTTATGAGTAAATATTTTTACTTCTTTTATTTTAATTTTATTTATTAATTACGATATTACTATAAAATAAAAATATCCAAATCATCATTGCAATGACAATTAAAACAGATAATATTACCAATGATGGAGAATTTCCAAACACTATTGGGATAGGTCCTATCATTACAACGCCTGAAAACCCTACATCCTGTTTTTCATTGTATTCATTATATTCATCCTGCTGATTTTTCACTGATTTGCTGGGATATATCATTCCAAGAGTTAGCACAAACAATCCTATGGTAATTAAGAACATGCCCAATATTACAAGGATAGGTTTCATAATAATAACCTTTTTTAATGATTTTAAGATATATCAATATAATTTATGTTAATGGGATATTTATGGATTATGAAAGCATATACGATAAAAAGATTATAGAAAGAGGAAAGGATTATTATAAAAATAATCTCGTTAAATTTTGCGTAAGATTTGAAAATAAATTATATGGTAAGGTAATGGGAGGGGATGAATATAATACGGTTGTAGATTTGAATGATAGGACAGGATTATGCTCTTGCCCATATAAATATAACTGTAAGCACTCCTATGCTTTAATTGAAGCATACAATAACAATAATTACATTGACGGGGATGAATTATTCAATAATTTAAAAAATAAATCAAAGGACGACATATTAAATGTTTTAAAGAATATAATTTTAAAATACAATTTGTGGGATGAGCTCACCCAAAATAAAAACAATCTTGTGGAAAAGGGAAAATCCATTTTAAAACTTATTCCTATTGAAAAGAAAAATATATTTACCTTTAAGTCCTTTTTAAGAAATCAATTTTTAAAAAATTCCAAGGATGATGAATTATTGGAACTTTTAAAGGAAATTGGAGCTTTTGAGCATTTAGAGGCAGATGATAAAGATACCATCGATATTGTGGAAATGATTGTTTCGGAAATATTTGAGAGAAAAAATAAGGATTTGGCTGAAAAAACATTAGAGCTCTCAAAGAAATATAAAAATAAATTGTGGATTGTTAAGGAATATTATTATGATTATTATGGGGAGGAATATTTATAATTTTCATTTTAATTTATATTTGAATTAATTTATATTTAAACCAATATATACTTAAATTATTAAAAAGTAAAATTTATATATCATTATGTAAAGTATATTTAACATAAAGTAAAACATTATTATCATATTTATAATAGTATATAAAGGGGGAATATGGCTAAAAGTTTAAAAAATATCTTTGGATTGGTTGTATCAATGATTTTTGGATTTTTTATATTTGCATATATCTCAAATAATAATCCAAATTTATCGGTTTTTGGCTCAATAGTAGGCATTTTGGCATATTTTATACTGTATTTAATTTTAATAATTAAAAAAGGTGAGCTCAGGGAAAAATTTGGAGAATTCTACAATCCTTATGAAGTTTATGTTCCATCTATTTATGGTGCAGTTATGGGAATTTTGTATATATTTTCTGGGAGCTTCGAGACTATGCAGTTTATATTTTCCACAATTGTTTTCATTAATATAGTGATAACCCCTATGTTGATAGAAACTCGTAATGAAATCATACCTCCTATATTAATAGAAAATCACAATGAAAAAATCGATGAGTTAAAAATGGAAATAGTAAAAAATAGCGGATACAGTGCATTTAAATCAATTACGATATTTTTAGTAACTATTACGCTTTATAGCATATTGGTTAAATATATTGCACCATATGGGGGAATAATAATTTCTGGAAATTCCCTTGGATTATTAACGATGTATGCCATTACAACATATTATATGTATTATGCCTATTATACCAAAAAATATAGTTGATACTATGAAAAACAAAATTAAAGTTTATAGGGCTATGTATGATTTAACACAGGAAGATTTAGCAAAAAAATTAGGTGTTAGTAGGCAAACAATTATATCAATAGAAAAGGGAAAATACGACCCATCTATAAAATTAGCTTTTAAAATTGCAAAATATTTTAATGTTAAGATTGAAGATATTTTTATTTATGAAGAAGAAAATGAAAAAAGAGTTTAAAAATAAATATATCGAAGTTTCACATATTTTTCCATTAATATTTTTTAATTATTTTGTTATTGGATAGTTCGGAGCTTCATTTGTAATAAGCACATCGTGAGGATGGCTTTCTTGCTGACCGCTTTGAGTAATTTTTACAAATCTTGCTTTTTCCTGCATCTCTTTTATATTTTTAGCACCGCAGTATCCCATAGATGACCTTAAACCACCGATTAATTGGAATACCACATCTTTTACAGGTCCTTTGTATGGAACTGCCCCTTCAATTCCTTCTGGAACCATTTTAACATGCTTCATGTGGCTTTGGAAGTATCTATCAGCTCCTGCACCAACACCGCCTGACATAGCACCAAGAGAACCCATTCCCCTATATTGTTTGTATTTTCTTCCATTAATTGTAATTAACTGCCCAGGGGCTTCGTCTGTTCCAGCCAATAAACTTCCGAGCATTACAGCATCAGCTCCCGCAGCTATTGCCTTCGCTATATCTCCACTGTATTTTATACCGCCATCTGCAATTACTGGAACATCATGTTCTTTTGCAATATCTGCAACCTCTGCAATTGCTGTTAATTGTGGAACTCCAACTCCTGCAACAATTCTTGTGGTACAAATACTACCTGGACCTATTCCCACTTTTAAGGCGTCAGCTCCTGCATTTATTAAATCAACTGCCGCTTCTTTTGTTGCTATGTTTCCTACGATTAATTTTATACCTGTGCCTTCGAGTTCCTTTTTAAGTATCTTAATATTATTTACAACATTCATATTGTGAGCATGGGCACAATCAATAGCTATTGCATCAACTTCTGCTTTTATAAGTGCCTGAGCTCTGTTTAAGTCATTTGGACCACATGCTGCAGCTACTAAAAGCCTTCCTTCTTTATCCCTTGCAGCATTTGGATATTGCTTCCTTTTTAGAATGTCCCTTAATGTAATCATACCTATTAATTTATTATTTTTATCTAAAATTGGAAGTCTCTCTATTCTGTTTTCATACATAATATTCATGGCTTCATCATGGGAAATATCTTCACCACCATGAACAACATTTTTTGTCATGGCATCTTTTACTAGGGTGTTTTTATTCTGTATATATTTTACATCCCTTGTTGTGATTATCCCTAAGAGCTCATCATTTTCATCAACAACAGGAAGTCCGCTAATAGAATATTCTTCCATAATTCTTTCAGCATCATCTACTGTGTAATCCTGCGATATTGTGATTACATCCCTAACAATTATATCTTCGGCTTTTTTAACTGCCATTACCTGATTTACTTGTTCCTCTATTGTCATATTTCTATGAATTACCCCAATACCTCCTTTCCTTGCAAGTGCTATTGCCATTTCCTTTTCAGATACAGTATCCATTGCAGCTGAAATAATAGGGATATTTAATTTCAGCCCTGCTATATCTGTGGATATATCCGTATCCTTTGGCTCAACGTAGGAAGCATTTGGGACTAATAAAACATCATCAAAAGTATAAGCTTTTTTAGCATTATCAATTTTATCCAAAAACAAAATCTCACCTTTAAACCTTTTTTAATATATTATTTGAATTAATATATATACTTTACAACTAATACTATTATATTTATTACATTATAAACATACCATAAATGCGATATGGATATGAAATATATGCCAATAATAATTTTATAATTTTTTTGGTGAGATGATGATTTGCTTAGGTCTGGAAGGAACAGCGGAAAAAACAGGCGTTGGGGTTGTAGATTCAGATGGAAATGTTTTATTTAACAAAACCATAATATATAAACCACCTGTTCAAGGCATAAATCCAAGGGAAGCAGCAGACCACCATGCAGAAACATTTCCAAAATTGATAAAAGAGGCATTTAATATAGTTCCAAAAGAGAAAATAGATTTAATATCCTTTTCCCAAGGTCCTGGATTAGGTCCAAGTTTGAGGGTTACTGCAACTGCTGCAAGAGCTCTATCTTTATCATTAAAAAAGCCAATTATTGGAGTAAATCACTGTATAGGTCATGTGGAGATTGGAAAGCTAACTACGGGAGCAAAAGACCCGCTGACTTTGTATGTAAGTGGTGGGAATACTCAGGTGTTGGGATATACCTGTGGGAGATATAGGGTTTTTGGAGAAACTCTCGATATTGCCATAGGAAATTGTTTAGACCAGTTTGCAAGAAACTGCGGTCTTCCACATCCCGGGGGTGTTTATGTCGAAAAACTTGCAAAAGAAGGGGAAAAATTAATAAACCTACCATATAGCGTTAAAGGTATGGACATTACATTTTCAGGGCTCCTTACATCCGCAATAAAAAGCTACGAAAGAGGGGAAAAACTGGAAGATGTATGTTATTCTATTCAAGAAACTGCATTTTCCATGATAACAGAAATTACTGAGAGAGCTCTTGCACACACAAACAAACCTGAGGTCATGCTTGTAGGCGGTGTTGCCGCAAATAATCGACTGAGAGAGATGCTTAATATTATGTGTAAGGAACAGAATGTAAAATTCTATGTGCCTGAAAAACAGTTCTGCGGAGATAATGGGGCAATGATAGCATGGCTCGGGCTTTTAATGTATAAAAATGGAAAAAGAATGAACATTGATGAAACAAAACCAATTCCAAATTACAGGAGTGATATGGTTGAGGTAAATTGGATTGAAAATGGCACCTGTGAGAAAAGAAGGATACCTGAGCATTTAATTGGAAAGGGTGCCGAAGCAGATATTAAAAAAACATCCTATTTAGGATGGGATACCATCACAAAGGAAAGAATAATAAAAAATTATAGAATACATGAGCTCGATGAATTAATTAGGCATAGAAGAATCATTAAAGAGGCAAGATTTTTAGCACTTGTTAAAGATTTTAATATTTGTGCCCCATATATATTTGATGTGGATAGGGAAAATAATATTATAACTATGAGCTACATAAATGGAAAACTTGCAAAAGAAGAAATAGAAAATGGAAATCTAAACTGTTGCTACTACATAGGGGCAATTATTGGAAAACTCCATGAAAACGACATAATACATAACGACCTCACAACATCAAATTTTATAGTAGGGGAGGATTACGATGTTAAAAATAATAACAACGATAAGGAGCATATTAAAGAGCATGAGGAATGTAATCAAAATAATCAAAATAATAAGAAAGGTAAAAAAATTAACAAAAATAATAAAGTCTATATTATAGATTTTGGGCTTGGAAAATTCTCAAATCTTATAGAAGATAAGGCTGTGGATTTGATTGTGTTAAAAAAATCCATTTTAAGCATCCATTTCGATAGATTTGAGGACATATGGGTTAAAATTTTAGAAGGATATAAAACATATTCTCAGTGGAAAACTGTGATAAATCATATGGAAGATGTTGAAAAAAGAGCAAGATATTTCTAAGAAGTCAGAGATTTATTATCTAATGAAATGGTGAAAAAAATGGGATTCAACATTAGCTTCTTTATTTATGCATTTACCTCTTTGTTTATTATTATGAACCCCATAGGTCTTGTGCCATTATTTTATATCTGGACATCAAATAATACCGAAAAGGAAAAAATAAAACTGTTAAAAAAGTCTATGATTGTAGTTGTACTTACATTAATAATCTTTGGATTTTTTGGAAAATGGATATTTGAGTTTTTTGGAATTACAATAGATTCATTTAAGGTTGCAGGGGGTCTTTTAATATTGAAAATATCATGGGATATGCTTCATGCCCAAATATCAAAAACTAGGCAAACTCCAAAGGAAAAAGAAGAAATGGTGCAGTTGGATGATATTGCAGTAGTGCCATTAGCAATTCCTTTATTGGCTGGCCCAGGTACCATTACAACGAGCATTATATTAATGGAGCATAGCACTACAATATATGACAAAATAACAATATTACTTTCAATAATATTGGCGGCGCTACTATCTGCGGTAATACTTTATTTATCAGACAATATTGCCACGATTCTAAAAACCTCGGGAATAAAGGCAATAGTAAGACTTATGGGATTGATATTAAGTGCAATTTCCATTGAAATTATATCAAGCGGTATTTTTGGATTGATAAAAAGTTCTGGAATATCATAACATACATAGTAATCTAAGATATGCCCCATAGAAATTATTTTTATATTAACTTTAAAACATAACAACTTAAAACATAACATACCTTTTTAATAAATTTTATAATTTTCTTTAAACTATCCCGAAATCATTATATAATATTAACTATCTAAAAAGTATTTTCATGGTGAAATAATGATGGTGATTCCAGCAGTAGATATAAAAAACAAAAAATGTGTTCAGTTAATACAGGGAAACCCAGACCAAAAGCATTTAGAGCTCGACAATCCATTAGAAATTGCAGAAAAATGGATAAGTAAAGGAGCTCCGATGATTCATTTAGTTGATTTGGATAAAGCAATATATCAAACAAATACGAACGAAGAAATAATAAAGGAAATCATAAAGTCAGTATCCGTCCCTGTTCAGATTGGCGGAGGTATAAGGACAGTTGATGATGCGTTGAACCTTATAAATATTGGGGCAGAACGAGTTATTTTGGGAACATCAGCAGTTGAAAATCCCGATATCGTAGAAGAGTTATCAAAAAAGGTTGGAAAAGAAAAAATAATGGTTGCTCTGGATGCAAAGGATGGAAAGGTTGTAATAAAAGGATGGAAAGAAAAAACCAAACATTCACCTGTTGAAATTGGAAAAATACTGGAAGAAAAAGGAGCTGGAAGTATTTTATTTACAAATGTGGATGTTGAAGGTCTCTTAAAGGGCATTAACATTAAACCCGTTAAAGAGCTTGTGGATGCACTCAATATACCAATTATAGCCTCTGGGGGAATAACTACCTACGATGACCTTTTAAAATTAAAAGAAATAGGAGTTGAAGGCGTAGTTGTAGGTTCTGCAATTTATAAAAATCTTATAGACCTAAGCGAAGCCATTAAAATTTGCAGGTGATAAATTATGAGTGAATATATGGATACCGATGAAACCAATAATAAAAAAATAATTTCTGTGGGGCATATAGCACTTGATTATATATTTAATGTTAAAAGCTTCCCTGAACCAAATACCTCTGTTCAGATACCTTCTGCTAAAAAATATTACGGAGGAGCCGCCTGCAATGTTTCAGTCGGGGTGGCTAAATTAGGATTAAAATCAGGCATTGTTTCATGCGTAGGTTATGATTTTATAAACTCAGGATACAACAGCTATTTAAAAAATTTAAATATTGATGTATCCAATGTGTATCACTCCGATGAAGAGGAAACACCAAAGGCGTGGATTTTTACAGACCCCAATAACAATCAGATAACCTTTTTTTTATGGGGGGCTGCTAAACATTATAAGGAATTAAATCCTCCAAATTTTGATGCAGATGTTGTTCATTTAGCAACAGGTGATCCAAAATTTAATGTGAAATGTGCGAAAAAAGCAAAACATTGCGGAGCGTTGGTGTCCTTTGACCCTGGACAGGATTTACCTTTGTATAGTAAAGGAGATATGGAATCAATAATAAACCATTTGGATTTTATGTTTATGAACAACCACGAGTATGAAAGAGTTTTGAAGTTATTGGATATAGATTCGGAGGAGCTCATGGAAAAAATAAACACTTTAATAATAACCTACGGTAAAGATGGAAGTATTATTTACCATAATGGCGATAAAATAAAAGTTCCTGCAATTCCTACGAAGGTTATAGACCCAACAGGAGCAGGAGATAGTTATAGAGCAGGATTTTTAACTGCCTATTTAAAAGGATATGATTTAAAAGATTGTGGGCTTATTGCATCATGCGTAGCTTCCTTTATTGTAGAGAAAAAAGGTTGTCAAACCAATTTTCCATCGTGGGATAAAATGGAGAAAAGACTTAAAAATATAAAATGAAGAAGGTGAAAAAAATGGCTAGGGAATTATGGGGCTCTAAATTAGGTTTTATATTAGCAGCAGTAGGTTCAGCCATAGGTTTGGGAAACATTTGGAGATTTCCATATATGGTATATAGTAATGGAGGGGGTGCATTTTTAATACCTTATTTCGTGGCATTATTTTGCGTGGGGATACCATTGTTATTACTTGAATTCTCCGTAGGACATTCAACAAAAGGTTCTGCACCTCTTGCATTTAAAAGAATAAATGAAAAGAGTGAATGGGTAGGTTGGCTTGCTGTATTCTCTGGATTTACAATAACCACATATTATATGGTTATCATAGGTTGGTGTTTGTATTACTTATATAACATATTGTTAAATGGATTTCCTTTAAATTTTAAAAATTATTTTTTTGGAAACATATTATCTATATCACCAGGTGCTGGAAGTATAGATGGTTTTTCGATGGGTGTTTTAGTATCCACTGGGATTTTATGGTTAATCAACTATGTCATTATAAGGCTAGGGGTTAAAAATGGGCTTGAAAAAGCCAATAAAATTTTTATGCCTACGCTATTTATACTTACGCTGATTTTATTGATAAGAGGTATATCCCTACCAGGGGCATTTGAAGGTTTAAATTGGTATTTAACTCCAAACTTTGGGGCTCTGTTAAATTTTAATGTGTGGATAAGTGCATTTTCTCAGATATTTTACTCTTTAACATTGGGTTTTGGTGTTATGATTGTTTATGCCAGTTATTTACCTAAAAAAGTTGATTTAACTACAAGTGCTTTTACAGTAGCACTTTTAAATTGTGGATATTCATTTTTAGCAGGACTTGCCGTTTTTAGTACATTAGGTTATATGGCATATACCACAGGCCTTCCATTAAACGAAGTCGTAAATAAGGGCATAGTTTTAGCTTTTGTGGTATTTCCAAAGGCATTATCTATGATACCTTATGTGGGATGGATATTGGCAATAGTATTTTTCTTGGCATTAATAGTGGCTGGCCTCTCATCATCGATATCTTTGGTGGAGGCTGTAACTTCTTCAATTATGGAAAAATTCGAAATAAGCAGAAAAAAAGCTATAACAACTGTAACTACTTTTGGATTTTTAGGAAGCTTAGTATTTACAACAAAAGCAGGGTTATATTGGCTTGATATTACAGATCATTTTGCATCAGGCTATTTACTGCCAATTGTAGGATGTGCTGAGGCAATAGTAGCACTTTGGATATTTAAGGGTGATAAATTACTAAACTACTTAAATAAGTTGTCAGATATAAAATTGGGAAAATACTGGAAAATGTTTGCTGGAATACTAACCCCGATATTATTATTAACAATTGTTGGATTGGATATATTCAGTTTAACAAAGGCTCCTTATGGGGGATATCCATGGAAATACTTAGACATGGGTATATTACTTGTAGTTGTTGGTTTCTTGAGCTCGGTATTATTCTCCAAAATACCTTGGAAAAGAAAGATAAAATCATGGGATGAATTAAATAGGGGTGATTAAATGAATACATCGGCAATAGTAATGTTTTTATTTGGAGCAATAGTATTATGGGGAGGTTCAGCATATTTTTTATGGAAATCATTTAAAAACATGAAATAATATTAACTTTTTATTTTTAAATATAAAATTTTAAATATTAATATCATCAATATAATTATGATTTTATATATAAGGAAAATTAATTAATTTTTATATTTGGTGGTTAATATGTTATTTAAAAAGCTTTCAACAGTTGAAAGGGTATATAATATCGGGTTGGAGCAGAGCTCACTAATCGATATATTTGACAATATCAATATCTTTGTAAAGGAGGCCGAAGGGGACTTAATAAAACTTTATGATTTAAGAATTCTAGAAAAAATACCTGTTAAAGACATCATGACCAAACATATTATAACAATTAATAGCGGGGATAACATAGATAAATTAAAAAAATATATTGAACAATACAGACACATGGGATACCCAGTTTTAGATGAAAATGGAAAGTTAATAGGGATAGTTACATTTAAAGACTTGGAAAAGAAAAATAAAAAAACAATTAAAGATATAATGACTCCAAAAGACCAACTTATACTAATATCTCCTGAAACCTCTGCATCAGAATCACAGAAGATAATGGCAAAAAATGATATTGGAAGGCTTTTAGTCGTGGATGGCAATGGAAACCTTGTGGGTATTGTAAGTAGAGGAGATATCGTAAAAACATACAGAATATATAGTGAAAAAACTTCAAAAATCCAGAAATGTTCCAGAATAACAAACTTTTACTTTTACGACAAAGATAAGAATTCAAAATTAAAAAAACTTGCAGAAGATTTAATAGTATTGCTTGGTGGAAGGGATTACATAGTATCTGAAAAAGATGACTATATAGAGATACTAACACGAGATTGGGAACCTCTGGCTAAAATAATGAAAAGTGGGGATAATATAGACCATATATCTATAACAACCAAATCAATAAATATCTTGCAGATGAATATTATTCATGAAATTTTAAAAACCATAGAAAAGTACAGTTTTGAAGAAATTGTAATCACGGACCATATAACACTTATTGATGAAAAATCAGCGATTCAAAGGATTATAACTGATGTAACATCATTTAAAGATAGCAAAAAAACATTTGGAACAGTCACTATTAGGTCTGATTTCTAAGAATAATTTTATAGGCTATGCCGTATCACAAATCTTGGTGGAAAAATGTATGAAATCGTTAGATATGAAGGTGGAGTTTATAAAAACAACATACTCAAAGAATGGATTGAAGATGTAGGGGGTTTTATAATACAGGAACATATAATGCAGTTGGATGTGTATATGACAGTTGCATTACCCCAGAATGAAATAGAAAACTTTAAAATAGAATCCAAAAAGTATAAGGGAAAGGTCGTTGAAACCCCACTTGCAGGAACGGAAATTGCAGTGGTGGCTCCCAGTTTATCGAGGCACCATCTTCCCCATACAGCATGCGATATTTCAGAGTTCGTTAGGCGGTTTGGAGCAAAACCAAACATGATAGGATTATCCCATGGTGCGGGAAAAAATATAAGCCTTATCAAGGAAAAAGAAAAAAGATTAATAGAAGAACACGATATTGCCGTTTATGTCATGGGAAATTTTGAAAGCTGTCTATTGGATAAAACCCATTTATTTGATGTGGATATCCCCGTTGTAATAACAGGAGGTCCTGAAAAACTGGATATACCTTACCCATATGTGGGAAATTTAGGAAGAAGAGCTCACCGACTAAGACATAGTGAAGAGAGGCAGGCATTAAAAAAGATGGTGGATGAGATTACAAAATTGATTAATAGAAAAAGAGAGGAACTCTCATACGACCCCCCAATAATTCCCCCTGTTGTGTTGAAGGATGAACTAGAAAAAAAGGTTGATGAAATATGCAACATTCTTTCACCAATGCCTATTGTAACCCAACTGGATGGTTTGAGGGTAAAATTGGATTACGACACATACCATGAAAAAATAGAAAATGTTAAAGTTGGAAAATATTTATTAAAAGATATAGCATATATCTCAAAATCTGAAATGAAAAATTATATACTTGTTAAAATAAAACCAACCTCTGAGGTTGAATAAATATATAACTACTATTTTTATTATTTTTATAATTTACAAGGAGGAGAAGAAATATGGACGAGGCAAAAAATTTTGATGATGTATTAAATAACATTGTAGAAATTCCAATTCCACCTGGAATTCCACAATCCATTATTGTTAGAGTCATAGAAACCTGTGGAGTTAATTATGAGGTAAAAAAATATGAATTATTCGATAAAGAATATCCCGTACTTTATGGTGAAAAGGAAAATATAGAAAACGCAAAAAGCTATTTAATATTATTCACCGAGGCAAAACTGGCATTGAGGGATATTGCACGACTTGCCAGAAGGTTTAAAACAAAGGTTAAAGTATATACTGATGATGAAGACTTAAAATTAGCAATAGGAATGATATCAAATGATATTACAAATAAAGATAAAATTGAAATTTTGGATGAGAAATTGGACTCAGAAGACTTTGAAACTATTGATATTTGTGGAAAAACGGTTTATATATTTGTTTAAGTGATATTATGCACTATTCAACAATAAAACCGATTGTAGATGAAGAAAAGCTATTAATCGATAAAGGCTCTTTAAAAACAAAACGAAAATTTGCTTTTTTGCTTGAAGAAGGGGATGTAATTCTAATAAATAGAACTATGGATGTAAATGAAGAAGTTGAGGTATTAATTGACTATTCTTACACAGAAAAAAGCAAACGACCAAAGGAATCAATTAATATATATAAAATTAAAGAATTGATAAAGGAGTAATAACTAAATAATAATAAAATAACAATACTATAATACAAAAATTATATAAAACAAATGAAATTTTAAAATTAAAAGGTGCAATTATGGATTTAGAAGGAAAATCAGCAGTAATTCATACGATTGGAGGAATAATATTTGGATTATTAACTAACTATATATATACCGCAGGTCTTGGGATTTTCAGCGGTATTGCATCCTTGCTGTTTCTATTCGTAGGACTTATAATAACTGGACATATAACTGCAATGATATTCGGCAAAGAAAGCCTAAGTCAAAAACAGTGGCTTGGAAGTGGAGTTGTTCCTTATTTTTTCACTGCAATTGTTTTTTGGGTCTTGGTGTATAATGGAGTATTATTTTAAAAAATATAAGAAGGGATAAATATGTATGAGGAGTTCAAAAATATAAATCTGTCAAAATCAAAGAAATTGTTTGAAGAGGCACAGAAATATCTTGTAAAAGGTGTAAATAGTCCAGTAAGATACTTCAAACCATATCCATTTTTCGTTGAAAAGGCAAAGGATTGTTATTTGTTTGATGTAGATGGAAACAAATATATCGATTACTGTTTAGCCTATGGTCCTATGGTGCTTGGTCATGCAAATGAGGACATAGCAAATGCCGTGAAAAAACAGCTTGAATTAGGAACTGCCTATGGATGCCCTACTGAAAAGGAAATTACCCTTGCAAAGGAAATAATAAATAGGATGCCATGTGCAGAGATGGTAAGGTTTGTAAATTCCGGAACAGAGGCTACCATGAGTGCCATTAGACTTGCGAGGGGAATTACTGGGAAAAATAAAATTATAAAATTCGATGGTGCATACCACGGAGCTCATGACTATGTGCTTGTTAAAAGTGGAAGCGGAGCTCTCACACATGGAGCCCCTAACTCACCAGGTATTCCAGAGGAAACTACAAAAAACACCCTTTTAATTCCATTCAACGATGAAGATGCTGTTAAAAAGGTAATTACTGAAAATAAAGGTGAAATTGCTTGTCTCATTGTTGAGCCAGTGATGGGCAATGTAGGATGTATTCCACCAAAAGATGGATATTTGGAATTTTTAAGAGAAATTACTGAGGAAAACGATATAATATTAATATTCGATGAGGTAATTACAGGATTTAGAATAGCACCAGGAGGAGCTCAGGAATACTACGGCGTTGTTCCAGACTTGGCAACTGTTGGTAAGATAGTAGGTGGAGGTTTCCCAATTGGTGCAATTGTTGGTAAGAAGGAGCTCATGGAAAACTTCTCACCAAATGGAACCATCTATCAGGCAGGGACATTTAACGGAAATCCAATTTCAGTTACCGCAGGTATTGAGACGTTGAAGAACCTTGACGATGAGTTTTACAACTACACTTCAAAAACTGCCAAAAAAATAAGCGACTTTATAGGGGAAACTGCTGAAAAATACGAAATACCAAATCGAGTATATAATGTGAGCTCGATGTTCCAAATATACTTCAACGAAAATGAAGTTGTTGATTATGAAACTGCCAAAAAGAGCAATATAGAAAGATTTATGAAGTATTTCTATGGTCTCTTGGATAACGGTGTATTCATAGCACCATCACAGTTTGAATGCTGTTTCACCTCTATGAAGCATGACGATGAAGTTGTTGAAAAAACATTGAATGCTATTGAGGAAGTATTTAAAACATTGAAATAAATTTTTTAATTATTTAAAAAATAATTTAGATTTAATGGTAGATTTAAATTTAAAAATTAATTTTTCATTCATTTTTAGTTCTTAAATATACGCTTATAATATCACTTAAAATAGCAGATGAGGTTTCTATATCTCCAGCACCTCTACCAACTACAACAACTTCCTTTGCAAGGTCGGTATTTAACATTGCAACATTTAGGGAACCTTTTACATTCATGGGGTCATCGATTGGTATTAATTTTGGACCCACTTCAAGTTTATTTTCACTTACTTCCCCGATGAGTTTTATTGTATATCCGCTTTTATTGGCCATTGTTAATGCCTCAGGCGTAATTCTTGTAATTCCTTCCAGTTTAACATCCTTTATGCTAACATTTTTATTCATGATTGAGTTTGCAAGTATTACTATTTTCGCAGCAGTGTCAAGTCCGCTTATATCTTGATGTGGGTTAGTCTCCGCTATGCCAAGCTCCTGTGCCTCTTTTAATACCGTATCAAAATCAAGTTTTTCCTTCTCCATTTTTGTTAATATATAGTTCGTAGTTCCATTCAGTATTCCTTTTATCTCAGTTATTTCATTTCCCGCAAGTGTCTCCTTTGCCAAATTTATTATAGGCATTGCTCCTCCAACAGAGGCTTCATACCTAAATATTTTATTGTATTTTTCAGCATATGATGTTAATTCATTAAAATACAATGCAAGAGGTCCTTTATTTGCAGTAATTACATGTTTTCCGTTTTTAAATGCCTCAATCATATGGGTTTTTGCAGGCTCTCCTGTTTCTATGTTGGTAGGGGTGGCTTCAACAATGGCATCGGCATCAACTGTTTTTATAACATCAACAATGGACATATTTTTTCCTTTTTCAGGATAATTTGATATTTTTCCAGTTTCTTCCTTAACCTTTAATGCAGTTTTTAAATCCAAACCATTCTCATCTATTGCCGCACCACTTCTATCACAAATAGCTACTATTTTTAAATCAAGACCATACTTACTTTTTAAATGATTCTTTTTTTTATCTATGACTTTTACTACTCCTTTGCCTATTACTCCAAAACCGACCAATATTACCTTCATATTTTCTCCTCATAAGTTTATTATATTAAAAGGATTTAATAAACAACAAATTCTTTTCCTCTGATATCTTGTCGAGCTCCTTGCATAAATCATCCAATTTATCAGTTTCTATTATTACCTTCATTCTTGCAGAAGATTCTTTAAATGGGTCAGGCATTGAAAGGTCTAAATCTACAACAAGCCCGTATTTATTCAATCTATCAATTGTATCCCTTACATCCGTATCAACCACATGGCCAACAACAACTATGTCAATATCTGTTTTTCGGGTTGTTTCATTTACCTTTGTAATTATTATATCCATCTCTTCAAGTTTATTTATTACCTCATTTAATCTATTACCTGCATCGCTTATAACAACCCTCACAGGAACCCTACCATCTGTTTTCTTTTCTCTTAAATGTATCACACTAAATATATTAACTCCCATATTTGATATGGGTGTTAATGCCCTTATTAACTCACCAGGAATATCCTTTAATTCCAAATCGAGAGTAATCATGTTTTCACCATAATAATAGAGAGTTTTATTAAAATTATTATATTTTTGTTTTTTATTATTTTTCATGTAATTATTCTTTTTATTTTTTAAAATATTTAAAAATTATAATTACCACCACACTTTTTTAAATCCTAATTTATATGCCACAATGTTGCCAAATAAATGAATTATCGGGGTTATAATTATCAACATAACAACCATTTCAAAAGAGATAGGAGCGATAAGGTATGCAAATAATATGGCAAACACAACAAAACCAAGCTGGTCAAGAATTGGTGCGGGCCTTCCTTGTGCAAGTCCTATTCTTCTTTTAATAAAACTCCCAAACATATCTCCAAAAAGGGCACCAAGTGATAATAAAAAACCAACATATGCCCATTCAAAAGTGTTAAAATAAAATGCAGCAGTTCCCATAATATTTAAATTTATGATTATACCTTCTAAAACAGCTACAATAGTCCCACATAATAATCCAAAAAAAGTTCCCTTATATGTCACTCCATTTCCAATTATTCTTTTACCGTCGATAAAATGTTTTCCTGCATCTAATGGTGTGCCTCCACCAAATATACATGCCGAAGCATTTGCAATATATGCAGGTAAGATATATACCAATGAATTGTATAATAATTGAATTATATTCATAAAATCCCTCTCTTGATTAAAAATTATTTTTAAAATATTCTTTTAAATAATATTTAAATATATCTTAAAATAACATAATTGATTTAAATATATAAATATTAATAAATATAAAATTAATTTTATAAACTAAAAATTTTATAAACTAAATTTAAAATAGGGGGTAAAATAGAATGGGGAGGGGTTTAAAATAGTTAAAATTTCATCAAATCTATGTCTTAAATCTCAACCATTCATTTCCGTATTTATTTGGGGGTATGAGGGGGTGGGAATGGGATTTAGGAGACTTCTCCTACACGGTGTTATCAGCAGCTATATGGGGGGTGTAAAATAACTTTGCCACTATCCCACACCGTGCATAACTATAATATTAAAAACTTATATATATACTTTTCGCTAATTTATTTAGATTACATTTTATTCTATATATTAATCAGATATAATAATATTGATATGTAATATTAGAAAATTTAAGAGTATATATTTTTATAATAATATTGAGTTAATTATATACGTATATTGTATTGATAAATAATACACCAGGAGGTGAATATATGAGCGACCCCAAAGTTGGGGTATTTGTTTGCTACTGCGGTGCTAATATTAATGGTGCTGTGGATTGTGAAGCAGTGAAAGAATTTGCTTCCAAACTTGATGGTGTAGTGTATGCTGCCACCTATCCATTCATGTGCTCTGACCCAGGTCAGAAGTTAATTAAAGATGCCATTAAAGAATATGGTTTGGATAGGGTAGTTGTTGCAGCATGTACTCCAAAAATTCACGAACCAACATTTAGAAATTGTCTCGCAGAAGCAGGCATATCCCCATATTATTTAGAGTTTGTAAATATTAGAGAACAGGACGCATTTGTCCATATGGGCAATGTAGAGGCGGCAACTAAAAAAGCTATGGAATTGGTTGCTGGAGGGGTAGAGAGAGCTAAGAGATTAGAAGATGTTCCTCAGAAAGTTGTAGAAGTAGATAAAAGTTGTCTTATTATTGGAGCAGGTATTGCTGGAATACAGGCAGCTCTTGATTTAGGAGATCAAGGTTATAAGGTTTATTTAGTAGATAAAGAAGAATCTATCGGAGGAAGAATGGCACAGCTTGCCAAGACCTTCCCTACCGATGATTGTGCTATGTGAATCCTTGCACCTAAAATGGTTACAGCAGCAAACCACCCTAACATTGAAACAATTACTTATGCTGAGGTAAAAGAAATTTCTGGATATATTGGTAATTTTGAGATAACAATCGAAAAAAAGGCAAGATATGTGGATGAAAATATATGTACTGGATGTGGTGCATGTGCCGCAGCTTGTCCTATTGAAGTGCCTAATGAATTTGATTTAGGATTAGGTACTAGAAAAGCTATTTATGTGCCATTCCCTCAAGCCGTTCCACTGGTATATACAATAGATAAAGAGCACTGTATTGACTGTGGATTATGTGCAAAAGTATGTGGTCCTCATGCAATAGACTACAACCAGAAACCACAAGAAATCAAGATAAAAGCAGGAACAATAATTACAGCAACAGGTTATGACGAATTCGATGCCTCATTGAAAGAAGAATATGGATATGGGGTTTACGACAATGTCATCACTACTTTGGAATTGGAAAGACTACTAAATCCAGCTGGACCCACAGGGGGTCATGAAATAAGACCTAGCGATGGAAAACATCCACACAGAATTGTATTTATACAGTGCGTAGGTTCTAGGGATTTAAAAGTAGGGAATCCATACTGTTCAAGAATTTGCTGTATGTTTGCATTAAAAAATGCTCAATTAATAAAAATGCACGATCCAAATACAGAAGTTTATATCTGCTATATGGATATTAGGTCCTTTGGTAAAGGATATGAAGAATATTACCAAAGAGCTCAGGAACAGTTTGGAGTTAGATTCATAAGAGGAAGACCTGCACAAATTGTAGAAGACCCAGAAACCAAAAACTTAACAGTTATGGTTGAAGACACATTAATGGGAGAAATCCTTGAAATTGAAGCTGATCTGGTTGTTTTATCAGCTGGACTTGTACCAAAACCTGAAACCAAAAACTTGGCTAGAATGATGGGTCTTGATGTAGGACCAGATGGATTCTACAAGGAACTTCACCCAAAATTGGCTCCAGTTAATACAAAGGTTGATGGTATAGCTATTGCAGGTGTAGCTCAGGGACCTAAAGATATACCAGATACAGTAGCCCAGGCAAAAGGTGCAGCAAGTGCCGTTGCAATTCCAATGGCTAAGGGACAGTTTGAGATTGAGATGATAAGGGCTCTTGTGAATGAAGATATATGTGGTGGATGTGAAATTTGTGGTGCTATGTGCCCATATCATGCAATATCCTATAAGAAGAAAGATAATAATGATGACCATTTGATAGCTGTTGTAGATGATATTGCATGTAAAGGCTGTGGTGCATGTGCAGGAGCTTGTCCAAGTGGAGCTATGCAGTTGAGATATTACAGAGATAGTCAGATAATATCTGCAATAGATGGAATGTTAGAAGCCCATAAAATGGTTAATGAATAAAAAATAAAATATTGGGATGGCATATAAAATAAAATAATAATTAATAAAATAAATTTTATAATTAAAATACCTCAGCAAAATATAAATGGGTGGTTAAGATTTATCAGATGAGGCATTACCCGAAGGCTTTGCCAGGGTGGTGCTGATGGGAGCTATGTTGCTCTTAATGGTCTTAATTATATCTAATTAATAAAAATAACCTGGTGATAATATGACTGAACCAGTCATTATAGCATTTGTGTGCTACCAGTGAGGATATGGTGCAGCAGATTTGGCTGGAACAAGCAGAATGCAATATCCTGCAACAGTTAGAGTTATAAGAATACCATGTACAGGCAAATTTGATATTACTTATGCATTAAGGGCATTCCAAAAAGGTGCTGATGCGGTATTTGTTGCAGGATGAAAACCTTACGAATGTGCATTCGAAAGTGGAAATTTCAAAGCTGAAGAGAGGGTTAAACTTACAAAACAACTTTTAGATGAGCTTGGTATAGGTGGAGAAAGGATTGAAATGTACTTCATGAGTGGTGCCGAAGCTGATAAGTTTGTTAAAGCAGTAAATGACATGACTGAAAGGGTTAAAAAATTAGGTCCAAACCCTCTCAAGGCTTAATTCTATAAAAAGGATGAATTCCACAGGGAACCAGCAGGACCTGTGGAATGACTGCCTCCAACGTGGGAGGTAATTACTTTTTTAAATTTTATTCCATATATCAGGTGATTAAATGGCAGACAAAGTTAAAATAGGACTGATACAATTATGCGGATGTTCTGGATGCCACATGTCATTGTTGGATTTGCATGAAAAACTACTCGATGTTCTCCCAAACTTGGAAATAGTTTATGCACCTATTGTAGCAGATGTAAAAGAAATACCCAATGACATTGATGTATTTTGTGTTGAGGGAGGCATTAGAAATGAACACGACAAACATCTAGTTGAAGAAATTAGAGAAAAATCAAAAATAGTAATTGCTTGGGGAACTTGTGCGGCGTATGGAGGTATTCCCGGACTTGGTAATTTATACAGTAAAGATGAATTTTTGAATACAATATATAGTACAGTATCAACAGATAATCCAGGAGAAATCCCTAATGAAGAATTACCTGAATTGTTGGATACTGTAAAACCAATATCTGATATAATAAAGGTTGATTTAGTATTACCAGGATGCCCTCCAAGACCGGAACATAACGCAGAAGCTATTGTTGCACTTTTAGAAGGTAGAGAACCTAAATTATCAACAAAAATTGTATGTGATGATTGTCCAAGGAAAAAGGAAGGCACCTATCCTGAGAAATTTAAACGAACATTTGAAGGAACACCAGACCCTGAAAGATGCTTGTTTGAACAAGGATACACCTGCATGGGCATGGCTACAAAATCTGGATGTGGAGCTATGTGTCCAAAGGCAGGTGTGCCATGTAGAGGATGCTTTGGAAAAACTAGTGCAGTTCTTGACCAAGGGGCAGCGGCGGCAAATGCGTATGCTGCATCAGGAAAGGCAGCCTTAAAAATTCCAGATAAAGTGGCATTATTCAATAGGTTTTCGATGGCTGCTGCATTGATACCCAAAAAAATAGAAAAATAATATAATAATATAAACCTTAATTTAATACATTTTGTAAAATAAAGTGAATATGGTGACTCTAAAATGGGCAAGATTACAATAGAACCAATAAGCCGTGTGGAAGGACACGGAAAAGTTACAATTACATTGGATGAGTCAGGAAAGCCAAAAGATGTTAAGCTGCATATTACGGCACTGAGAGGGTTTGAGCAATTTGTTGTAGGCAGACCTGCTGAGGAAGTCCCGAGAATCGTTCCAAGAATTTGTGGTATATGTCAAACAGCTCACCACCTTGCAAGTGTTAAGGCAGTTGATGCAGCATGGGGAGCAGAAATACCAAGTGCTGCCAATAAACTCAGGGAATTAATGCATATGGGCAATATGATACACAGCCATGCTTTACATTTTTACTATTTAGTGGCTCCTGACTTCGTAGTGGGTCCAGATGCAGACCCTGCTGTTAGAAATATAATTGGAATTATAGATAAAGCTCCCGAAGTAGCCAAAAAGGCAATAGCATTAAGAAAATTCGGTCAAACCATTGTTGAAAAAACAGGAGGAAGACCAGTTCACCCAGTCTCTGGAATACCTGGTGGAATATCAAAACCATTGAAAGAAGAAGAAAGGGATGAATTATTAAACGAAGTAGATACCCTGATAGAATATGCAAAAGATGGTATAGAGCTTATAAAATCATTAAATGAAAAATATATGAATATAGCAAAGTCATTGGGTGTTATTGACACCTGGTATTTGGGATTGGTAAAAGATGGAAAACATAACTTTTATGATGACACCCTTAGGTTTGTTTCACCAGATGGTAAAGAAAAAATGGAATTCAAACCTGCTGATTATTTAAATTACATCGGTGAACATGTTGTTTCTCACAACTATGTAAAATACCCATATAATAAAAAAGTTGGATATCCAGAAGGCATTTACAGAGTAGGTCCATTGGCAATGATAAATGTATGTGATGGTATGGCAACACCATTGGCGGATGAGGCTAGAAATGAATTTATAGAGATATTCGGAAATCCAGCAAATCAGTCTTTGGCATACAACCATGCTAGATTGATAGAATTGCTTGCAGCATGTGAAAGAACCAAAGAACTCTTAAACGATAGTGAAATCACATCAACAGATGTAAAAGCAGAGGTAGAGCCAAAGGCAGGAAACGGTGTAGGTGTGGTAGATGCTCCAAGAGGTGTGTTGATACACAATTATGAAACAGACGACAATGGAATTGTTGTAAAGGCAAATATGATTGTAGCGACAACACACAATGTGCCTACAATGGAAAAAGCAATCCAGCAGGCAGCAGCAGAATTATTAAAATAATTAAAATAAAATAATATAAAACATAAACTATTTAAATTTTAAAATTTATAGAACCATTCCTTGGTGATAGGTATGGAAATAGATGAAAAAACATTAAATTTAATAGAAATAGTTTTAAGGGCTTACGACCCGTGATATTCATGTGCTGCCCATATGATAGTTAAAAATGAAAAGGGCGAAGTAATATTTGAATTAGTTAAAGACGAATAAATTCCTTCAACCGAACCCAGATGGGAGGTTGTAGGATATACCTTCTATGCAGAAGGTAATATAATTATATAAAAATGCTCCTCGTATAGTCGAATAATATATAAATTCGGCTTTATTAATCAAAAAATCAACGGGGGTCTTACATTGGAAGGAATAAAGATTCAAGAGGATGCATGCTTAGTATGCAATGCATGTAAGGCTGTCTGTCCAACAGATGCCATAGAGATAGCCCCCTTTAAGACATGCACACTATGCATGCAATGCGTTGAAGTATGTCCAACAGGGGCTCT
>NZ_WAKW01000051.1 GCF_015523155.1 Methanothermococcus sp. | reverse complement strand
CATTAAATAAATTTAATGAACTTTTAAATAAAAATTATTCTTCAATTTATGATATTTACAAAAATCCACCAACTATAAAAGAAGAAATTCAAATTAGAAAAAAACTTTTAAATGTTGATTATAATATTACCCCTTTAATAGTCTTAGAAGAAATTCCATTAGATAAAAGAATTGATGTTAAAATAGAATCAAAAATCTATCCAGATAATAAAGAAGTTGTTTTAATATTAAATTAAAAGAGTTAAAAGAAAAAATAAAAGAAAAAATCTTTTATTTATCCTCAACACTAAATCCAACTATATTTGGATCATCTTTGATTGTAACTCCTGCTTTGTTTACTGCATCGATAAAATCAATACCATCATCAATTTTACCATTTCTATTTACATCAACTACTAAATAATATTTACCAACTTTTAGAGGTGCTTTCCAAATAGTTTGTAAATGGTATCCATTTCTACAACTAATTTGTACAGGAAGTGTATTATAATAACCTCTCACATCCATTGATTTTTTTAATTCCATATCTTTATATAAAGTATGTTTATTAGCATCAATTATATATAAATCAACCAATTGATGATTATAAAATGGAGATGTGTTTTTTTCACCTTTTTCATTTATATAATGGCTGTGTTTATGGTACCACCACCATCCTCTATCTCTTATATAAGGATTCCATACTACTTTTACACCTGGAGTAGTGAAATATCTTGCCCACCACCATTCAGTAGGAACTGTATCTTCTGCATTTACAGTAAATACATCTCTATAATCATATGCACTTGTATAAGGTGTGAATGTCCAATGATGATATGGTCTTCCCATTAATCCACCAGATGCTAAATTAATATAGCTTACATTAGGAAGCGAATTGGCTTTTGTATCTTTAAATGTGATATATAATAATTTATCTTTATCTTTATCATATTTATGATTATCATTTTTATCTAAAACGATTTGATATTTATTATTTTTTGAATTTGGATTAATAATTTTTAATGTTCCATCTTCAAATGTTTTATTTGTATCTAAAAATTCTGTTTTACATCCGGCATTAACTGCCACTTCTTTTCTTAAAATTTCCCCAAATAATTCATCTCCATCTTCAATTTTTTGAGATGTTTTATATAAATATGCATATTTTAAATCATCGCATTTATCTTTTGTTCCATTTACTTCTACATAAACTGTTGTATTTGCATCAGAGTTTGCTTCATTAAATGTAGATGTGTTTTTATCATCACTATTAACTGTATATATTTTATTATCAAATGGATTTACAGTCAATACATTAGGAAGATAATAATCCACATCTTTGTTATATTTTCCATTTTTATTTACATCAACTACAATATCTAATTTTTTTACTTTATCTATATCTTTAGTATAACTATAATCATCATCACCTTTTGTATTTAAAACTTTTGCAAGTTTAATATAAGGCATAAATGTATTATTATTATCAGGCTTTGAAATATTAGCATCTGTAGCATCTCCATTATCTCTAACATCTGATAAGTCAGTTCCATCTGATAAATCATTACTATCTTCATCTATTACATAAATTGAAACATTATCATCTGATGTTGGAATATTACTAATATTTAGATATAAATCTGTTTTATCATTACTATCGTGTTCTCCAACACTATCAAGTTTATTTCCATTTGAATCTGTAATTTGGTAATGTAAATTATTTGCTTCTGTATCCATTACAATAAATCCAGCTGCACCTTGTCCGGCAATTCCATCTATATATTCATCATATTTTCCATCATTATCTAAGTCTTTACCTATATCTAATTTTCCATTTTTATTAGTATCAATAATTATAGAATAAGCATTATTGCTATCTCCTGGATTTATTAATTTTGGACCTTTATTTAAATCCCATACTAATGTAGTATCTAAATAATTATAATTACCATTTTTGCTAATATTTACATCTACATCTTTTCTATAAGTTATAGCTATATCTTTTAAATCCATTCCATCTTCATATACACCACCAGCGAAAGGAATTACATAAATATCAACTTTTTTTATATCTTCTCCATCTATTCTTTTTGGTAGAACATCAGCCTTTACATATACTTTTGTTAGATTACTATCACTTCCATCAGCTGTTTTACTTCCTGTTTCAAAAAAAGTATGTGTTATTTTAGCATTTGAAGTATTTCCATCTTCTGCACTTACAGCACTTACAATAGGTTTTACTATTTCATTTGAAGAAGGTTTTTTTAATAAAACAAAAAATGGTTGTTTAAAGTTAGTTCCATCATTTTCAAGAGATTTTACTTTTACATAAAAACTTTTAATTGCAATATCTTTATTATAAGGAATAGTTACATTACCTTCTTTTGCTTCTACACCTACATCATACCAAGCAGGAATGGGACCAATAACTCCATCATCATTAGATGCTATTTGTAATTTTGAAATTAATTTGTCATTAGGATCTGTTATATCAATTTCGTGTAATTTATTAGGTTCTAATCCTCCAATTTTTACATACATTGTATCTAATGGAGCTAATTTATTAGTTTCTTGTAGATTACTATCATATATAGTAACAAGTTGGTCTGTTGGTATCTTTTTTTCTTTGAAACACCCGGTTAATAATAAAGCACCTACCATACTGCTTAATAATATTTTTTTCATTTTGAATCTCCTTTAAAAAGTTTATCAAAAGGAATATCTAATGAGATATTAGCCATCCAATATCTTTTGTTTTTAGTTCCGTCTGAATTATCATCTTTTATAATAGTATTTCTAGCTATATTAAACATTCCAGCACCTAAACTAACCCATCCAAATTTTAGTTTAGCACCTGTATTCACAACACCATTTTTACCATCTTTATTAACACCTACTATTTCACCTAATAGATATAAATGGTTAAATATTTTAAAATCTACACCACCACCGAATTTAGGCTCACTGCTTTGACCTTCATTCATCACTTTTTCAGCCATTGCTGTAATAGTTAAAACTGCTTTTTCTGTTCCTAATGGAGCTCTTATTGTTGTAACTACATATGGATTATAAAGATAATCTTTTTGTTTATTAAAATTATTAGCTGCAAGAGACACTAAATTAACTCCAACTGCAATTTGAGGAATATAGTTATCTGTTAAGTGAAAAACTCTTGCTTTTAAATGAAAACTATCCATTTTTATATTCGTATAATCAAAATTATCCCATACAAAAACTCTTCTTGAATACCCTAATTCTACATCATCAGAAGTAGAAAGCATAGCTGTATTCGTTGTTAGAAATAATCTATCATTTTGAATTTTTCCTGAATCTAACATTGTTGTACTTAAATATAAATGTCCTCTTCCTAATGTATTGGCTTTAGGAATTAACATAATTGAATCTTCACCCCATACCATAGATGGAGAAACATTATTTTTAAATAGTTCCCATTCACTACTTGTGGTATCTGCGGCAAATACAGAGGTTGTTAATGCCAATAATGACATTGATAAAAACTTTTTCATTTTTTCTCCTTTTAATAAAAGTTTCCATATGAATTATAACATAGAAATTTATATTATCCAAATTCCCTAAATATAGAATACTGAGCGGAAATTTATTCAATAAGAGAGTAAATTTTAATACTTTTTGTCAGTGCCAAACATTCAATAAGTATGAAAATATAAGTTTTTTTGATATTATTATTAAAAAAAAGGTTTTTATAATGATTTTAAGAAAAATATCAAATTATGCAATGGTTGGTGGCCTTGGTGCTATTTTGGTAGTTGGATTAGTAGGATGTGGAGATAAAAAAGAGGATAATACTCAAAATGCCTTTCAAGAAGCAAGTCAAAAAAAGGGTGCTTTTGTAGTTATTCAAGAAACAGCCCCTAATCAATATAAAATTGTAGAAGAATATCCAGCAAGTGAAACAAGAGTTATTTTAAAAACACTTGATGGAAAAGAAAAAATTTTATCAAAAGAGGAATTAGATAAACTTAAAAAAAAAGCAGACAAAAAAATTGAATCAAATCAATCTCCTCTTACAAATCCTGAAATGAGTAGTGGAGGAATGAGTTTAGGCGAAACTATTTTGGCAAGTGCTGCTGGTGCAATTATTGGTAGTTGGATAGGAAG
>NZ_WAKW01000050.1 GCF_015523155.1 Methanothermococcus sp. | reverse complement strand
TTTTGAAATACTCCACTTTTGTCGTATATCTTTAAGGTTATAGTTCCATTTTTATAAATATATAATTTAAATTCGTACCATTCATCCTCTGGTGGGTTCCAAGTTATTTCTGAACTTATTCTACTGGCACTACCTCCTGTTCTTTTATCTATCCATATACTATTAGTGCTGTGGCTTACTGCAATGGTATATCCGTTAAAGTTTTCATCCTCTAAACCTATTCTATCAATACTTCCACCACCCCAATTACTTGGTCTATATATCCAACCTTCCAATACAACATCCCTACTTATATTATATGGTAGTAATTTATAACCCCCATTTGGGTCGTTATAATTGGATTTTTTAAGAGAATATGTTCCAGAATCAGATACCTCGTTTGACTGACTTACAATACCGCTGCTATAATTATACCAGCCACTCCAATTTTCAAAGTTATCAAAGAAAACCACCCCAACTTTATCATTTATTGTAGCGTTTCTACCTCCGAAGAACGGAATTATTTGAGAGTAATTGCTTTCGTTGGTTTGATAAGTCTCCTCAGCCCAAATATCATTTATATTGTATCCATCATTTAAACCTCTCGTTGTGTTGATTGTTCTTGAATCTACCGCAACAAAATAGGTTCCATTGCTGTTTAATACAAATGTATAATTTCCTGTTGCATTTGTTGCCGTAGTATTTATACATGAATCGTTAATATCGAGAATACCATTTCCATTTATATCCTTAATTAGCAACACGCGCACATCTGGAATAGGGATATCAGAAGAATCTTTAACACCCAATGTTCCAAAATCCTCATAAATATTACCTCGTATAATTTTAGGATTGACATTTATTGAATAGTTGGATTCATATATAACTCCGTTGGATTCTATACCTGTTATTGTAATATTATATGTTCCACCAACTGGCAAGTTAAAAGTATAATTATACAATTTCCAAAAAGATAAGGTATTGTTATCTATACTTTGGAGCTCCATTGAGCTATTTATATATAAACTTCCATTTGGATAGTATATTGTTATATTTGCCCCACTTATATCGTAGGAACCTATTGGGTCAGTAATATTGGCAAAAATTGTAGCAACATCATCATTTCCAATACAATAGCTTGTTTTATCGTTGTATATATTGCTTATTTTAACATAAGTTGTTGTATTTAGGGATATTTTAGATATATGGTTTGTATCATGATATAAATTTATTGAATCATCTGAATTTTGATTTTCCACCCTCAAAACAATGTAGTAATTTTTTGGTATGGTTTTCAATGAATCTAAGGAGATATTAAATAGGTACGGATTTACATTACTACTTAACTGTATGGTTTCTTCATCACTTCCCAAGGTAAATGAATTACTTCCATCAGTGGCTATTAAAGATATTACAATATCATGTGTATTTGTTCCAGAAGGGTCATTCATATAAAGTAGAATTGGAATTTTTGACAATACAACAAAATCGTCTGCAAATCTTGGTGATTGATACCAGGAACTCAATGAATATCCATCAATTGTTGTGTAATTATTTGATACCGTAGGTTTTGAAGTGTTAAGGGTTTTTAAATAGTTTCCATGTAAATAAAATGTTTTTTGAACAGAAGAAGGGTAAGGGGTAGATGTTTGAAAAGACACATCATCATATATGGTTGGATTTGAAATATCTGTAAATCTTAACTTGGTTAAATCAAGCTCACCCAATGGTGTTGTGGAAGGAATTACCTTTGTAACTGTTAAATTGAAATCTCCATTTGGTATATCTATATCAGGCAAACCATTGGAATTCGAGTCATAACCACTTGCTATATAATCCCAAGTTCCATCTCCATTGTTGTCCTCAGCTATTAACGAGGAATTTTTATATATTTTTGTTGTCCAACCTTTTGTTGAATTGGATATATTTATATCAAATCTGCTAGTTCCTCCTTCGTTGTGGGTAGTTATATTGTAATATATTTCATCTCCTGCATTTCCAATCTTTTCCTGATAGTTAGGTGTTATTGAAAAAGTGGAAATATATATTGTAATACTCTTTTCATCATTTGAAGTATTTTGGTCATTTGGTAGATTCGTTTTTATAGATATGTTGTATTTTCCATAGGGTATATTTGAAATGTTTATTGGAAAACTTATGGATTTTTCTTCCATATTAGGAACTGATAAATTAATTAGTGTAAAATTTGAATAGAAATAACTACCATTTATTTGCGTAATATTAATTGAAACATTTAAATTATATGCATCAACTAATCCATATAGTGCCACTGTTGAATTTACATATATTACTTGCTGAATATTTGGGTTAAAACTATCTCCATTATTTGGATAATCTATACTTTTAACGCCTGCATCATACAGCTGACTTAAACCCATATTTATTTCATTAATCATATCTGTATAGTTATAACCTAATCCCCAAATTATAGGCACTACCCATATTTCCCCAGGATTTAAAGAACTTTTATACCATTCCAAAGCAGTTCCTGCATCGCCATTGTAGTATGAATTATTATTTAGATTATTATTTGATATATCATTCCACATATTTCCATATTGATTAACATCATGGGCATAACTAAAAATAGGTGATTTAAAACCACCGTATTGGATATTATTGATAGGTGCATTAGCCTTATGCCCATATACTAAGTCATAGCTATTGTTGTAGTATGAGTTGTCATTTAAATAATCTCCGTCAAAATTCCAGTCCATACCTTGGAAGAATTTTAAATTGCTGTATGTCTTTGTCGTAGGGTTTTTTATATAATATACAGTAGCAAACCATTTATTGTTCCCCCTAATAATAATTTTTTGAGTGATATTCAATTCACGATCATTCCATGGAGCATACATATCTGTTATAATAGCACTCTCTAAAATACCATTGGGCACACTATTCAATGGAATATCAGTTCTATTGATTTCAGATAGATAATATGGGGCTGTTTCATACCAATCCCCCCCATTTCCATACTGTCGTATTATATTGCCTGATTTATACCTTATTGCTATTTTTGAACCAGCATCTGCGTCGATATTATTTGCATAGTTATTATCACCTGTTCTTCCCGCATGGTCATGGGATTTTATTGTGGATGAATTGTCTCCTTCATTGTATGGAAATACTATTGCAGAGATTTGACCACATCCACCAGAATCTTGACCATCATAGGATACCTCAACAGCAATTGAATTATTTGGTGCAGGGGGTTCTAAGGATATATCATATCCATAAACAGGGTCGTCATAAAAATATAATGTGTTGTTCTCAACATACCACCTGAGCTCCCCTTTAACCTCTCCGGTTAATCTATTTATTGAAATATTATTCCTAATAACCCTGCCATCATCCCCTACGATTTTTTTAACTCTATAACCTTCTGGAATTTTGCAACTGAATTTATACCAAACATTATCTAATTTGTTATTGACTTTAACTTTAATCTCGGTATTACTTATTTTTTCTGAGACGATGGTAGTATTTAAAATACTATTAGGTAATGAATATTTCTTTAAGAGTTTTTTGTTTGCCTTTGTCTTAATTTCTACAATAACGTTGTTATTTATTTGACTTATTTTTGAAATGGAATATTTCTTTTTATATTTTTTCAATATTTTATTAACCTCATTTTTATTTCCTTCAAGTTTAATAACTAAATTTTTATTAACTGGATTGTAGGAAACTATTTTTTTTATTTTTGGCTTGTTTTTAAGTTTAATTTTTATCTTTTTTTTTGCATTTCCACAGGTTAAAATTATCTCTTTAATATCTTCTGGTTTTGATATATTTAATTTGTTTATGAAGTGGTTCAAAGAAATATTAAATGTTCCATTAACTAAAGAAATATTACACTCTTTTTTATTTTTAATAGAGCAAGTTATAAACTTTGGTTCTTTAACATAATATGAAACATTACCAAAAATATAACTATTATTAAATTTAGCGTTAATTTTGTAGTAATCTACAACAAAGTTTCTTTTAATTCTATCAACTAAAACAGAATAATTTCCCAATAAAACATTTTTATTTAGCTTTGCTGATAAATAGTAATAATTTCCTTTTTTATGGATTTTTAAATTTATAGTTTTATTATTAGGAGTTATTATGTGTGCTTTGTTTGGTTTAAAGTTGGTTTTTATAATTATTTTTTCCGATGGAAAATAAATATCTTTAACAACAATAGTTTTATTTATTTTATGTTTTTCTATTTTTTCATTTTTTGGATTATATTTTACGAATATTTCCTTTGATAGTGTTTCATTTTTAAATTTTGAATAAATTGTAATGTTTGTATTTAATAATATAGGGGAGAGAATATATGTATTATTGCTTACCTTAACAACATTTAAAGATGTCTTATTTGTAAACCCATAAGGCATTCCATTAGTTTTTATAACAACTTTGTAATTATTTATCGATATATCTAAATAATGTTTTAATTTCTTGGAGATGTTTTTTATATTTTTGGAGTTATTGATATATTTTAAATTTTTAGAAATGGTGGTGTTTTCTTTATTAATGGATTTATTTTCAGGTTTTGTAATATTTGCACTATTGTTTATATCTAAATTAATAACCATATTGCTACTATTGCTACTACTATTATTACCAATATTATTGCTGTATATGGTGCTGTTTACTGGAAAAGTAAGGTTTTGAAGTTTTTTACTTACATTATAACTTGAATTTATGTTATCGCCAAACGCAAAAATCGAAGATAGCAACAATAATATTATTAAAAATATTTTAAATTTCATAATACCACCATTTCAAAAATATTCTATATATAATAAAATAAAAATATATAAAAGTATTCAAAAATATTCTATATATAATAAAATAAAAATATATAAAAGTATTCAAAAAATTAATAAAAAAATTTAAATCTTTTTAGAGACTTTTAAATAATTACCACAATCCTCAATAATTAGTGTTTCGTTTTTGCCTTCTATTGTTATTTTACAAACATTGCCATTGCTATCGTTTTTATTAAATATATTGTTAAACAGTGTATTTGAGGCACAGTATATTGCAAGGGATATGTTGCCAGCATGCTCGTTTATGGATGATAACAATGGAACAATAGCTAAACCATCTTTATCAACTAATATTAAATCTTCCCTATTTTTACCGTTATTACAATTTTTATATTCAATAGTTGCCCTACTCATTATATCTACCTCTCAATATTATTTTATATTATTTTAAATGATTATTTTAATATATATTGATTATAGAACATTTTTAGACATTTTAATGTAATTAAATATATAAATGTAATATAATACAAAATTATAATAATCTTCTTAAAAAATAGAAAATTTTGTTTATTAGTTATTTATATACTTTATTACTTAATTTTAAATAGTATTTACTTAGTTCTTTTCTGAATTTATCTATATCCAAATATTTTGCCTCGTGGTCTTCTAAGTATATTCCTCTATCACCAGATGCAGTTAATAAATCTAAACTACTTGTAATAATTATAAAGGCACTTGTTAATTTTTCTCTCTCATTCATTATAATTTCTGAAAGTGGTTTAACTCCTTCAAACCAATTGGACAATAACCCACTTACAAGTAAATTTACGGCTGAATTATCTTCATCGATTAATATCAAATCCACATCTGTTGATAATGCCTTCTGAATCTGATAAGCCATAGTCATAGAACCTGATGCTGTCCCATGAACATTCTTTGGAGTGCCTTTTATTCCCTTTGGTAGTTTTTCAAAAAATAAACTTATGTCATTTCCATACATCTGCATGCATCCCGTGGTGGCTTTGGATAGGTTTTTTGTAGTGATTATATATTCTCTTCCATCTCCGATTAAATGGTCATCCTGCCCGCTGTCAATTGCCTCTATCAATGTTGTTTTACCTTGGGCATTTCTTCCAGTAATAATAAATATTTCCTTTTCCTTTATGCCGAGCCCTGTAATAATGCTGCCATCGTAGAGCTCTACCTCTATTGGATTCAATTCCTCAGGCGTTTTGAATGGTATATTTATACCTTCTTTTGGTCCTGCAATTCTATAATGTCTTCTTATATTTGTATAGCTCCTCGCAGGTCTTGAATTATCTCCTATAAAGGATACAAGCCCTAAATCCTTTAATTTATCCCTTAAATTCTTTTGATTTATTACGTTAATATTCTCTTTTTCAAGGATTTTGCAAGGTATCTTTTGGATGAAATCATTTAATTCATAAGATAGTTCGTCAATTCTTTTTGCTATTATTTTCGGAGCTCCGTCCTTAAATATCATCCTTAATAGTAAATGAATTTCATTGTTATTTATAAAGTTATATTTATCAGACCTCCATAAATCGCTGCCTATATTTAAATCACTATTTATCACAGTTATGGGTTCAAACAATGCAGCATATCGTTTTCCAAGACTTCCAGATAATTCAGGAAATTTTTTCTTTTTCATTTGCTCTTTAATACATTCAATAATTCGTGCCGTGCTTCCCTCCAATCCTTTTTTATTTATATCTATTAAATCATCCCTTTTAAACACAAAAGGCAGCACTATTTTTATATTTTTATCTGTCTGTCTGATTGCATAGAAAACCTTATTTTTGTTAATTTTTGTCAAAATTTTATGATTTAAATGTGGTGTTATTATATTCTTTATGACATCCTCAATCAATGAAGTCTTTGAATTCACATTATCACTTCAATATACTAAACTGTAGTTCTCATAAGAATTTATATTTATTAATATAATTTATCGTAAATACCTCAAAGTTATAAAATTTATAGAATTATAAATAGAATAAGTTAAACACTTAAACCTTTTTTAGATACTAAATATAACAGATTTTCTTAATTTTTAAAACATCAATTATAATATGGTTATATATTACACACTAAACTATAAGACTTTCATATAAAGATATAATGAGGTTATAGCTAAGAATTTTTTACGAATATAACCTTTTTATATTTCAATGCTTATATAAAATCTTTTAATATATTTTAAAGGGAGGGCCGTAATTTACTTATATAAATTAAATATTTTATTATAACATACATGATATATTTATTTGGTGAAAAAAATGGATATTGAAGGATATGTAAAAAGATGTTTGGAGAGAAAAACGCCTGAAAATAAAATAATCGAAGATGGATTTAAAAGACTAATGGAAGTCAAAAAAATAGATGAGAGAACTGCAAAGGAATTTGTTGAGGCAGTAATTCAGGAGGTAAAAACCACCCAATCATATAAAAAAATAGATGATGAAAAGTTAAAATATATTTTGAACTGTAAGAAATCAGGAGTGGGCATGGGAGAGATAGGCGGGGGCAGTAGAGGAGAAGGGGATTTTTTCATACATAGACAAATAGCAAGAATAATAGAAAGCACAAATCAAAAAACAGAAGTTGATAGCAGGGAACAGGATGATGCAGGGGTTGTAAAATCAAATGCAAATTATATAGTTGTTGCAGTTGATGGAACTCATTCAAGATTAAGTGATTTTCCTTTTTTAGCTGGTTTTCATGTTACTAGGGCATGCCTTAGAGATGTTTTTGTAATGGGGGCAAATCCTGTTGCACTTATAAGTGATATCCATTTAGCAGATGATGGAGATGTATCTAAGATATTCGATTTTACAGGTGGCATTTGTGCAGTATCTGAGGCAATAGGTGTCCCATTGGTTGCAGGAAGCACATTGAGAGTTGGAGGAGACATGGTGTTGGGGGATAGAATGGTGAGCTCCGTAGGGGCAATAGGTGTAATTGAAGATAACAAACCAACGGCAAGAAAAAGAGCAGAAGTTGGAGATGTAATTTTAATGACTGAGGGAAGCGGTGGAGGAACAATATCCACAACGGCATTATATTATGGCATGTTTGATGTAATTTATGAAACACTCAATGTGGATTTCTTAAAGGCATGTAAAAATCTCATAAAACACGACCTATTAAAATATATTCATGTAATGACTGATATAACGAACGGAGGTCTTAGGGGGGATGCCTATGAAATTTCAAAAACTGCAAATGTTTCATTGGAGTTTTATAAGGATGAAATATATAGTTTGATAAATCCAAAGGTTTTGGATATGCTGAACAAATTGAATATTGACCCATTGGGAATTTCAGTGGATAGTTTATTGATAATAGCTCCAAAAGAACATGTGGATGAAATTATGAAAAAAACTGATGCAAAGATGGTTGGAGAGGTAAAGGAAGGAAATACTAGTTATATAATAGATAATGGTAAAAAAATCCCACTGATTCCAGAGTTTAGGGAGGCCGCATATACCCCAGTTAAAAAAGTCGTGGATAAAATGAAGCCCGATAAAGAAGAATTTGAAATTATGAAGGAAAAGGTTAAAAAGGCATGTGATGAAGCCATTAAAAAGAAGGAATTTGTAAAGGAATTATTGTGAAAATTATTATTAAAATAAAATTAAAAGTATTATGAAAAATTTTAAAAGAGATATTAATATTATAAATTTACAAACTAATATATAATAAACATTTGGTGAATAAAATGGGAGTGCAGTTTAACGATTTAATCCCAAAAAAGGAAATATCATTAAAGGATTTAAAAAACAAAACCGTAGCAATTGATGCTATGAATATTTTATATCAATTTCTATCTAGTATAAGGTTAAGGGATGGTAGCCCTCTTAGAAATTCAAAAGGGGAAATTACTTCAACATACAACGGTATATTCTATAAGAATATATATATGCTTGAAAATGATATTACACCGATATGGGTATTTGATGGAAAACCGCCAGAATTAAAAACTAAAACAAGAGAAGAAAGAAAAAAGGTAAAAGAAAAAGCCATGGAAGAATATATAACGGCAAAAGAAGAAGGAAACATAGAAGATATGCAAAAATATGCAAAAAGAATTAACTATTTAGAACCAAAGGTTGTGGAAAATTCAAAAAAACTTTTGGATTTAATGGGTATTCCCCACATAACTTCACCATCAGAAGGAGAGGCACAGTGTTCCTATATTGTAAAAAAAGGAGATTCCTATGCAGTTGTAAGTCAGGATTACGATGCCTTATTATACGGAGCTCCGAGAACTGTTAGAAACATCACAGCATCAAACAAACCTGTGGAGTTAATTGAACTGGATGAAGTTTTGGAAACTCTGAATATATCACTTGACAATCTTATAGATATGGCAATATTGATTGGAACTGATTATAATATAGGAGGCATTAAGGGGATTGGTCCAAAAAAGGCACTAAATATAGTAAAAAACAACAAAATGAAAGAGTATATAAAAGATATTGAAAACTATGAAGTGATAAAAAATATATTTAAAAATCCAAAAATAACAGATGACTATAATTTGAAATTGGGAACTCCTGATATCGAAGGATTGAAGGAATTTTTAATAAATAAAAATAATTTTTCAGAGGATAGGATTATACCATCTATTAAAAAATTGGAAAAAATAGTTAATAAGAAAAAAAGCCAAACCACTCTTGAATCTTGGTTTAAATCATAATATAAAAAGTGATAACATGTTTAAAGTATATAGATTTACCGGAATAACAGGAATTGTTGCCATACTGTTATTGCTCGCATTGTTGGGGATTTTGGCGATACTATTATCCCCTTTGTTTATAGGTGCAGCGTTATTAATATTGATTTATATAGTCTATGTAAAATTTAAAAAATCTATTAAAAAAATTATAAAGAATATAAAAAAGAAAAAAATAAAAATAAAAAACGAATCACAAAATGGAGAAGTGGAAATACATTTTGCGAAATCCATTTCAGTGGAATCTAAAAAAGAAGAAAAAAGCATGACTATTCCATTAAATGATGGCATATCTTCAATTGCTATTGAGGATGGTGATAATACATTTGGGGATAATAAAGAAAAGGCAGATTTTATTGCATATTTACTAAAAAAAGGGCTTAAATTTGAGAATAATTCAATATATTACAACGATAAACTGGTCTATCCTATTTATAAAAGGTCTTACCCAATAAATGAAATTATACGATTATACAATAATAAACCAAAAGCTGATATAATAATACTTGGATTAAAAGGGGAGCCTAATAAACCAAAATTTACATACCTCATACCAATAGAACATGCAAAGGAGAGAATGACCATTGATGAGCTTAGGGCATATCTCACAAATATATAAATGTAATATAAAAGACATAAAATTATATTATTTTTTATCCCCTTCGTAGTATCTCAATAACTCATAACATTTTGGCTCCATATAATTTTTGATATTCTTAACATAGGGACAGTCCTTAGGCAAAGCTTGGGCCATTATGGCTTCCATCATAGATAAACAAGTTTTTTCTTTTTTGAATCTATCTTTGTAAATTTTACATAGTTTTGTTTCTTTATCAAAATGCTTGCAGTAAATTATTACAGGAACTCCATTTGAATCTTTATAAACATTTACTATACAACATCTTCCACATCTTTCACAGAGCTCATCTGGGAAGAGCTCCCCACTGATTTTAATTACCATATTTCGATTGTATTTTAGTGTTTTATATTTTGAATGAAATAATTCCATAGTATCATCAAAAAATTTTATTTTTTTAATTAATTTATTTATTTTTTATTTTTTCTTTTATTTTTCTTATGTTATTCCTTAACATATTATTTAAATAATTTTGCATGTCTTTATAAATATCATATGTTTTTTCAGATTTTGGCAATGTATTATATATCTTCTTTAAATAATCTCTTTCCTTTATTATTTCAAAGGTTCTATGGAAGTTTATATCATAAATCCATGCCATTTGAAGTAATTTCAAATCATTAATTGTTTTTACTTTCTCATATTCTACAATTTCCTTATTTTTCACAGCGTTGTATGTTTCATTAGATATATATGGTTCATCCAAAAATCCAAGCCCAATTTTTTTATTCTGATTCTTTTTTTCATAATAATCAATTACAATACGCCAAATATCCAGTTTGTCTGCATCACGAATTAGTCTGGCGAAAAATAAACTTTTAGCATCTAAGTTATTGGGTATTTTTGCTTTATTATGGTATTTGATTGCATTTATAATTATTTTAGTATGGGTGTTGTCAAGCTCCCTCAATATATTATTATTTAGAAGTATTTTTATGCCTAATAATGCATGATCTTCGGATTTAGCGTCTGAGAATGTTTTATATTTCGCATATTGTTCAAATCTTCCAATGTCATGGAACAATGCAATAGTTCTTGCTAAAAACATGTCGAGCTCATTTAAATTCAAACTATTTCCAATATCTGTTATTTCATCACATACGCGGTAAGTATGGTAAATTTTTAGATTTATGTTTTCCTGGTCTTTTGGGTTTAAATTATATTTGCTCACATAATCTTCAAACCAATTTACAAATACCGAATATTTTCGATTTTTCATTTTTTCACATTATAATTTAAGTTAAAATTTTAATAATGATATAAAAATCCTCCTAATATATAAATATATAAAAAGGAATTAAAAAATAGAAGTTATTGAAGTTTAATATAGTATTTTAAATCACTATCTCCATTAGGGAATAATTCTGGATGAACCATTTTGGCATAATCTTCCATAGTTCCAATTGGGTCTTTTGCCTCCCATATATAATAATCAGGCTTTGAAACATAGAATCTTCCATTCTTGTATGCTTTGAAATTTTCAAAGCCTGAATTTGGATATCTGGCTAATAAATCTGCTTTTGTTTTTATGTCTTTACACTGCCTGAGTATAACTACATCTGCATTTGCTGCCCTTTCCATAAATGTCTCGTAATCAATCTTTTCAGAACCTGTTCCTGGCAGGTCGTTAAATGCGTAATCTCCTCTAAAATCATTTATCATCTTTGCATAATAGTTCTGAGCTTCTGGTATATATGGCGTGCTTGTATCACTATATTTCCAAAAATCAACAACTTTTGGGTAGTCTTTTGCATTTCTTGTAGTTCTTAATAATTCGTTTCTTTTTTTCCAAGATTTTTGGAAATAATTATTTGCTTTATTATATTTGTCTTCTCCCCAGAAGGCAGCGGCATATTTTGCCCACTCTATCCTTCCCAAAAATGTAGGTTCCTCGTATGTATGGAATCTTGATACGGTGATTCCTAGTGATTTTAATTTAGCTTCCATTGTATCATGGGCTGACCAAGACCCTAAGAATACAATATCTGGGCTTGTATTAACTACCACATCATAATTAAGTTCAGAGGCTGTGCCAATATTGAATACCTTGCCTTCGTCGTATCTTTTTTTGAGCTCTGGCGAGTATTTCAAGACGAAGCTTGGAACACCTTTTATTGTATCGTAGCATGAGGAATCGTTTAATATATCAGCAGTTGAAACAATTGGACAGTAAAATATAGTATCTATACTTTTTACAGGTATCTTTATTACCTTTGCATTAGGAATATTCGGATTCGTTGCCCCTTCTTTTAATAAAACAAATTTATTTCCCTCAGAATCCACCATATAACAGTATCCTTTATTCCAGTGTGGCTCCAAACTAAATGTTTTAGCAAATACAACAGGTTCTCTAAATCTATCATAGTTTTTGA
>NZ_WAKW01000049.1 GCF_015523155.1 Methanothermococcus sp. | reverse complement strand
AAATACCCCTTGTGCCATAGATGTTTTGGAAGACTTTATGCAAAGCTACTGCATACATCAAATTATGAAAGAGGAAAATCGCTAAAAATTGTAAAAGCAATTGAATTGGAATCAAAATTACTAACTCTAATGGAAAAATATAATGAATTAGCTGAATCAGAAGACCGAGAAGAAACAGAAGAATGTTCGGAAATAAAACTAAAAATAGAATCAGAAATAAAAAAAATAAAGGAACAGTTAAAATATAGATATAAAAGCGGATTAACTGAAATAAAATTAATAGATATGCCAGAAGAGATAAATAAAGAAGAAAAAAAAGTAGATTTATGCCCTTGGTGTAAAAATATCTTTAGTAAGGAAAATTTAGAAATCATTTCAGAAAAAGTAATAGATTTATTAAAGGATTACGAATATGAAACATTCTTAGTTGGAACCATGCTTCCAAAGAATATAAAAGAACTTGAAAAAGAACTTGAAACACCATATATGGAAAGTATAAGGCAAGAATTTAATAGGGTTATGGGTAAAATGCTCGTTGAAAAAACTGGAAAGATTGTGGATAAAAACAGCCCCGATATTGTGATTATGATAAATCCATATAATAGGAAGATAAAACTACAAATAAACCCCATATTTATAAAAGGAAGATATAGAAAACTCTTGAGGGGCATTCCACAAACGCACTGGCCTTGTAGGTATTGTAGGGGAAAAGGGTGTGAAAAATGTAATTACACGGGAAAACAGTACCCCACCTCTGTTGAAGAGATAATAGCAGAACCTTTTATGAAAGCATTTAAAGGAAGGGATGAGGCATTTCACGGTGCGGGAAGAGAAGATATAGATGTTAGAATGCTCGGAAACGGAAGACCTTTTGTTCTCCAAATAAAAGAACCGAAAATAAGAAAGGCTGATTTAGAAAAACTTAAAGAGGAAGTAAATAAAAGTGGAAAGGTAGAAATTCTTAATTTAGATTACGGCGTTAGAAAAGATGTTGTTTTCTTCAAAAATGAGCCCCACAAAAAAACCTATCTCGCTATTGTAGAATGTGAAGAAGATGTAAATGATGACGAAATTTCAAAATTGGTGGTGAAACTTGAAAATTTAACCATAAATCAGAGAACGCCTATAAGAGTATCCCACAGAAGAGCAGACTTGGTAAGGGTTCGTAAGGTATATAAAGCACGTGCCAATAGGATAGATTCCAAAACTTTCGAGCTCACATTATACTGCGATGGTGGGTTATATATAAAGGAGCTTATAAGTGGAGATGAGGGAAGAACCTCTCCATCGGTTTCAGAGATTTTAAATAAAAAATGCATCTGTAAAACGCTGGATGTATTGGATGTTCATGATATGGAAAATGGAGAAAACTAATATCTCATATAAAATATATAAAAATATAAACATAAAAACAATAACTTTTTATAGCTAAAATAAATATTATAGTGAAATTATTTATAGAATATTACATATTTATATGTAAAAAATATGTTTATACATTATACCTTATATTTATATACTCTAAACGGCTTATATACTAAACACATTAAACATAACAGGAGGAATAAACATGGCACAAAAAAGTGAAGGATTTAGAAGTAAAACAAGATACAAACTTAAAAAACACCCGAGAGAAAAAGGATTATTTCCAATCACAAGAGCTCTGAAAGAATACAAAGAAGGAGAAATAGTTCATGTTATAATCGACCCATCAGTTCAGAAAGGTATGCCTCACCCAAAATTCCACGGAAAAACAGGAACAGTTGTTGGTCAGAGAGGGAGTGCGTTCATTGTTAGAGTAAAAGATGGAAATAAATACAAAGATATAATAGTTAGACCACAGCACCTTAGAGAATGTAAGGCATAATTATTTTATTAATATTTATTAATTATTTTTAAAATAAAACTTTTTTAAGATGGGTATTATTATGATAGGAAAAGAAATAATCTCTGAGAGGTATACCTCAATATCTCATGCTAAAGAGATGATTAAGAATAAAGCAAATATTGACGAGTTATCCTATGAGCACGGCTGTGCATTGGATTATTTAGAAAAATTTGCACGATTGAGTGTCGAAGATGTAGAAAATCTCGTTAAAGATTTGGTAGAGCTCGGGTTGGATGAAAAAACAGCAATTAAAATAGCAGATATACTTCCAGAAGATACGGAAGATTTAAAGTTAATATTCTACAAATCCGATATTCCAAAGAATTCGGAAGAAATATTGGATGTTGTAAGCCAATACAAATAATAAAATTTTTTTTATTAAATAAAACTTTTTTCATATCTGTTTTAAATCAATATGTTTTTATTCTATTAATATATACATTATATAATTAAAGACAATTTAAATTTTTAATTCCACAATTTTTTTAATTTACAGGGTGCATAATATGAGAGGACATACATCTAAAAAGAGAAAGTTTGAGAGCTACGCCTATGTTTTAGATTTTCTTGAATATGGGTATCCAAAGGACAAAAGACCACTTCATCAACGAAAGCCTATTGCACAGGCTTTTGGTGAAAAACAATTTGTATTAATGGAGTTGGTGTTAAAAGATGGCAAAACTGTTGAATTGGCGGAGAGGGTTTATATTGGAAAAGGTAAGAGAGATAAGGTAGAATATATTTCAAGAATGTTAAAATATGAAGAATTAACACCTACGGCAAAAACAGAGTTATTCTATGTTATAAAAGAAGCAATTAAAAGGAATGAAAAACGATTCATCCAATTTATAAATGAATGCGAACCAATAACAAACAAAATGCATTCTCTTCAACTCCTTCCAGGTATTGGTAAAACTACCATGTGGAAAATAATTGAGGAAAGGGAGGTAAAACCATTTGAAAGTTTTGAAGATGTTGAAAAGAGAGTGCATAGAAATTTACTGGATGCCATTGCAAAAAGGATAGAAGAAGAGTTAAAAGAACCACAAAAATACTATTTATTTGTTAAATGGAAAGAACACCAACATATAGAACACTAATATTTATCAATATGGTATTATAGTATATTTTATGTCAAGACATATTTTTATTTTTATTTTTTTATTTCAATAATGGGGATAATATGAAAATACTTATGCCTACAATATTTCATCCGTATATAGGGGGAATCACCTTTCATGTTGAAAATATAATAAATAACTTAAATAATCTTGGAGATTATGAATTTCATATTTTAAATTATAAATCAAAAGAGATGGATGATAATAATAACAATTATAATAGTTTTACCAATATTCATATACATGAGGTTCCTTACATTCCAAAACTTCGGGGAATAAGTTATGCTCACAGAGGATATGAAATTGGAAAAGAGTTATTAAATGATATGGATATTGATATGATTCATAGCCATTACGCATTTCCCCAGGGTGTTGTAGGGGCTCTATTAAGAAACAAATATAACATCCCCCACATACTAACACTTCACGGAAGCGATGTATTAAAACTATCAAAAAATCCTGTGGGAAAACTATTTTTCAATTATGCCATTAAAAACTGCGATAAAATCATCTGCGTGAGCGAATTTTTAAAAAATCAACTGCCAAAATCCTATCGAAATAAAACAGAAGTGGTTTATAACGGCGTGGATTTTGATTTATTTTATGACATCAATAAGGATGAAAATTATGGACTTTTTGTTGGTTCCTTTGTTCCACAAAAAGGCATTGATATTTTAATTGATGCAGTTAAAGATATTGACTTTAATTTTAAACTCATTGGGGATGGTGTTTTATTCGACGCTGTTAAAAACAGAATTGATAAAGAAAATATATCTAATATTGAACTTCTTGGAAAAAAGAACCAGAAAGAAGTTTCTGAATATATTAAAAAATGCAGTTTTTTAGTGCTTCCTTCTATTTCAGAAGGTCTTGGAATGGTATTGCTTGAAGCCATGGCATCGGGAAAAGCCACGATTGGAACAAATGTTGGAGGAATTTCTGAATTAATCAAGGACAATTACAACGGTTTTTTAGTTGAACCAAAAAATCCAAATATGTTGAGGGAAAAAATAAACATTTTAATTGATGATAAGGATTTAAGGAAAAAAATGGGTGAAAACGGGAAAAAATTTTCAAAAAGATTTTCATGGAAAGAAACTGCAAAAAGGATAGATGGAATTTATAAGGAACTGCTGAATAAATAGCAATGAAGTAAAATAACCATGAATAAAAAAATAAAAAAATAATTAAAAATATGTAATTTAAAAGATTAATAAAAATAATTAAAAATAATAATAAAAATTAATGAAAAAAGATAATATGATACCACTATTCGTTGATTTAAAAGGATTTAAAGTCTGTATTTTTGGATTTGGAGATGTTGGGAAGAGAAGATTTAATAAAATTTTACATGCAAATCCTGATAAAATAACCATATACACAAAATATATTGGTCGAGGGGAAATCAATAAATATGAAAATAATTATAGAAATGTTGAATTTATAATTTGCGATATAAACAATATGTTGGATGATGATTTAAAAGATACTATTCAAAAATATGATTTTATTATTACTGCAATTGATGAGAAAAACAATAAACGAATAGTCAATATTTCAAAAAAATTAAACAAATTCATCAGCTCGTCTACTTTTGAAAAGGATATTAATATAATAATACCTGCCTACTGTAATGTAGATGGAGTATATTTTACAGTATATACAGAAGGAAAAAGTCCATTGATAGCAAAAAATATAAGAAAACTTGTTGAAAACTATTTAAAGAATCACGAATATGAAATACTTATTCAAAACAATTTAAGGGATTTTTTGAAAAACAATATTTCTTTACAGAAGGATAGAAAAAAGATTCTTGAAGAAGTGTTTAAAAATGAAGATTTTAAAAGAGAATTTTTAGAATTAATTGATAAATACAAATAGAAATTGGTGTAATTATGCTGTTATTTATGGCAGATTATAAAAAGTATCCTGTTTCAGAGCTCGAAAAATTAAGGTTTGATGAAGAGGAATTCTACAAAAAATATGACAACTGTATTTTGCTTCAAACCTGCAATAGAATCGAAATATATTTCGATAACTCCTGTTCCAATATAGATTTGAATAATTTAAATGATGATTTTAAAGGATTTGATATTTTAAAAGACGGCGATGCTATACTTCACCTTTTAAGAACAGCATCAGGACTTGAATCCATGATTGTTGGTGAAGACCAAATTATCGGCCAGATTAAAAAAAGTCATTACAATGCAAAAAAACATGGAAAAACTACAAGATACTTAGATACCATATTTTTAAAGGCTATACATGTGGGTCAGAGAGCTAGACGAGAAACAAAAATAAACAAAGGGGGGGTGTCCATAGGCAGTGCTGCTGTCGAGCTCGTTGAAAAAACCGTGGGTCTGAAAAATAAAAATATACTGGTTATAGGAGCAGGTGAAATAGGAACGCTTGTGGCAAAGGCATTGATTGAAAAAAATACAAAGGCAATAGTGGTTGCAAACAGGACTTATGAAAGAGCAGAACGACTTGCAAACGAGTTAAAAGGAATGGCAGTTCATTTCGACAAACTTAAAGAGGCATTGAACTTCAGCGATATAATTATCTGTGCCACGGCTTCTCCACACCACATATTGGATAAATCAAATCTTAAAGACATTGAAGGAAAAAAGATAATTGTAGATATTGCAAACCCTAGGGATGTAGATGATAATGTTAGGGAGCTCCCAAATATTATATTATACACCATTGACGATTTAAGATTAGTATCTGATGAGAACCTAAAAAAGAGAAAAAATGAAATACCTATTGTTGAAACTATTATTGAGGATGAGCTCAGGATTCTTTTAAAGCAGTTGAAGAAACTTAATGTTGAGGACATCATAAAAGATTACGATAATTATATTGAACATATAAGGAAAAAGGAGGTTGAAAAAGCACTGAAAATGATGGAAAACGGAAAAGAGCCGGAAAAAGTTTTAGAAAAATTTTCAGAGGTTTTTGCAAAAAGGATAATCCATGATTTCGTTAAATTTGTCCATGGCGATTGTGTCGATAAAGAAACCCTTAAAAAAATAGTTAATGTATTATCGAAAAAATATAAAAAATAAAAAAATAATTAAAATAATATACATTAAGGTGTTATTATGAACATAGATCCAATAATTGAAAATTTAAACCTAAAATTTAGAAATATAGATGGAAAAAGACTATTGATTGCCATAGCCACAGATGAAGAAAAAAATGTTTTAATGACGGCATTTATGGATGAAGAATCTTTAAAAAAGACCCTTGAAACAGGATATATGCACTACTACTCAACCAGCAGGCAAAAACTTTGGAAAAAAGGGGAAGAAAGTGGAAATGTGCAAAAAGTTAAAGAAATTTATAAGGATTGTGATGGAGATGCTTTATTGTTTGTTGTTGAACAGACAGGCTGGGCATGTCATGAGGGATATTACACCTGTTTCCACTATAAAATTGATTTAGAAAATAACAAAATAGACATTGTTGGAGATAAGTATGATTAATAATATAATGATAAAATAAAATAAAATTAAAATAAAAATTTAAATAATAAGTAAAATAAATGTTAAAAGTATATAAAAGATAAAAATAAATAATAAATAATTACTTTTTTAATAATCTTATAACTATTAAATTTAGGAGGATTTTATATGATAGCAACCAACGACCACTATAAAGAATACATGAAGGGGACTACCACAATAGGAATGATATGCAAAGACGGTGTAGTATTGGCAACTGATAAAAGAGCTACAATGGGGAATCTTATAGCAGACAAAGAAGCGAAAAAGTTATATAAGATAGATGACTACATAGCAATGACCATAGCAGGAAGTGTTGGAGATGCCCAATCACTTGTTAGACTAATCTCCGCAGAAACCAAAATATACAAGATGAGAACTGGAAACTACATGCCTCCACATTCCTGCGCAACATTGCTGAGTAACATATTGCATGGAAATAGACATTTTCCTTTTTTAACTCAATTGGTAATTGGTGGATACGATAACCTCCACGGTCCAGAATTATTTTCACTTGACCCTGTTGGAGGATTAAATGAAGAAACTTCATTTACTGCCACCGGTTCTGGGTCTCCTACTGCCCTCGGTGTTTTAGAGGCAGAGTATAAAAAAGATATGACATTAAACAAAGGAAAAGAACTTGCAGTTAAAGCACTCGTATCCGCCATGGAGAGAGATGCATATTCTGGAAATGGTGTTTCTCTCGCAGTAATTGATAAAAATGGAGTAAAAATCTATCCGAATGAAGAAATCGAAGACATGGTGGAAAAAATAAAAAGTAAAAGAAGAAAATAAATATGAGATAGAAATAAATAAAAAAACTTATTTCTAAATTAATTATTTTCTATATATAAAAATTAAATTTTTTATAAAACCTTTTGGTTTTTATAACCCAAAACTAAATATAAATAATTTTATAGGCATTATGAAATTATTATTTTTTTATTATTATTTACGAACGAAGTGAGTAAATCGGAAAGATTTTTAAATGAGATATTTAAACCATGCTTTAAGTATTCGTATAAAAATGTAAAAGCTTGGTTTTAAGTGTTAAAATATTTTTATTAATTTTAATTTAACAGAATTTAATTTATAATTTTAATAGGAGGGTCTATTTTGTCAGCAGAAGACATTTTAAACGAGATAAAACAGTATGTAATAAAAAACTCACCTGGAAACGCAGCAATTACAGATGTGCAGTTTGAAGGTCCTGAGGTAGTAATATATGCAAAGAATCCCGAGATATTTTCCAATTCTTTTGTTAAAGAACTTGCAAGAATCTTCAGAAAAAGGATATCCATAAGACCTGACCCATCTGTTTTAATGGAACCGGATATTGCGAAGAATAAAATTTTAGAAATCGTTCCAGAGGATGCTGAAATAACCAACTGTATATTTGATGCAAATACAGGCGAGGTAATAATAGAATCAAAAAAACCTGGATTGGTAATTGGAAAAGAAGGTAGCACACTGGAAGAAATAAAAAAATCAATAAAATGGGCACCTAAACCTGTAAGAACTCCACCAATAGCATCTGAAACTATTAAGGCAATAAGAGCTACTCTTTATAGGGAAAGGACTGATGTAAAAGAAATTCTAAGAAAGATAGGTCGAAGAATACATCGAGATGTTAAATTAAGAGAAGATTGTTGGATAAGGATGTCTTTTTTAGGGGGGGCTCGTGAAGTTGGAAGAACCTGTAATTATCTTCAAACCCCTGAAAGTAGGATTTTAATAGATTGTGGAATAAATGTTGCAGTTGAAGGAGATAAGGCATTTCCACATTTTGATGCCCCAGAATTTTCAATAGAGGAAATCGACGCAGTGGTAATTACTCATGCTCATTTAGACCATTGTGGATTTGTTCCGGGGCTTTTTAGGTATGGCTATGACGGTCCTGTTTATTGTTCAAGACCTACGAGGGATTTGATGACTCTATTGCAGAAGGATTATTTAGATATTGCAGAAAAAGAAGGTAAGGTGATACCCTATTCATCAAAAGATATTAAAAAATGTGTGAAACACACCATACCAATAGATTATGGAGTAACTACGGATATTGCACCTGCCATAAAATTAACAATGCACAATGCAGGACATATATTAGGTTCTGCAATAGCTCACTGCCATATAGGAGATGGATTATATAATGTTGCATATACTGGAGATATAAAATTCGAGGCATCCAGACTGTTGGAGCCAGCAGTATGCCAGTTTCCACGATTAGAAACCATCATAATAGAATCTACATACGGTGGATACGATGATGTGCTTCCGGATAGGGCAGAAACGGAAAAAGAGTTTTTGAATGTTGTTGCAGAGACCATAAAAAGAAAAGGTAAGGTAATAATTCCAGTGTTTGGTATAGGGAGGGCCCAGGAGCTCATGCTTGTTTTGGAGGAAGGGTACAATCAAGGCATATTCAATGCCCCAGTTTATTTGGATGGTATGATTTGGGAGGCTACTGCAATTCATACGGCATATCCCGAATATCTTTCAAAAAACATAAGAAACAGAATTTTCCACGAAGGAGACAATCCATTTTTATCGGAGGTATTTAGAAAGGTAAAAAACACAAACAACAGGAGAAATATAATTGATAGTGATGAACCTTGTGTAATATTAACTACATCAGGTATGCTTAGCGGAGGTCCAAGTGTAGAATACTTCAAATCCCTTGCAGATGACGAGAAAAATGCCATAGTATTTGTAGGTTATCAGGCAGAAGGCACCCTTGGAAGAAAGATTCAAAGGGGATGGCGTGAAATCCCTATAATGAACAGAAATGGAAAATCAAAAGCTATAAAGGTAAATTTAAGCGTCTATACACTGGAAGGATTCTCAGGACATAGCGACAGAAAACAGCTTATAAAATATTTAAGAAAACTCAAACCTACGCCTGAAAGAATACTCACTGTTCATGGTGAAGCTTCAAAATGTGTAGATTTGGCAAGCACAGCATATAAATTATTCAAGAAAGAAACAAGAGCCCCTATGAATTTAGATGCCATTAGAATAAAATAAATTATATAAAAATGAGTTTTTAATTGCGAAATAAAGGATTAACTTTAATTTTCCTTTTTTATTATTTTTTATTAAAATTTCATTAGACAAAAATTTATATAATATTAATTTAATTTATTATACTACTCAAAATTATCTTTTCAAACGAATTAAACCAAAATCTAAAAGATTTTGTTAATATTTTTTGGTGGTTTTTTATGAAAGGAGCAGAAGCAATGATAAAAGCACTTGAAGCAGAAAAAGTTAATATTCTCTTTGGGTATCCTGGCGGAGCATTATTACCTTTTTATGATGCACTATATGACAGCGATTTCATACACATACTAACGAGACATGAACAGGCAGCAGCTCATGCAGCAGATGGATATGCAAGGGCTAGTGGAGAGGTTGGAGTATGTATTGGAACCTCAGGACCTGGTGCAACCAATCTTGTAACTGGTGTAGCTACGGCATATGCAGATTCCTCCCCTATTGTGGCTCTTACAGGACAGGTTCCCACAAAATTAATAGGAAATGACGCATTTCAAGAAATTGACGCACTTGGACTTTTTATGCCAATAGTAAAACATAATTTCCAAATTCGCAAAACTGAGGAAATCCCTGAAACATTTAGGGCAGCGTTTGAAATAGCAAAAACAGGAAGACCTGGACCTGTGCATATCGATTTACCAAAAGATATTCAGGAAATGGAGTTGGATTTGGATAAACATCCAATACCTTCTAAAATAAACTTAGTAGGGTATAAACCTACCACAATAGGTCATCCAAGACAGATTAAAAAAGCTGTTAATTTGATATTAATGGCTAAAAGACCTGTAATAATTGCAGGTGGTGGAGTAAATATTGCAAATGCCACAGTTGAACTCATGAAATTTGCAGAGCTCACAAACATTCCAGTATGCACAACATTAATGGGAAAGGGTAGTTTTCCAGAGGAGCATCCATTGGCACTTGGAATGGTTGGCATGCATGGAACAAAAGCTGCAAATTACTGCGTATCCGAAAGCGATGTTTTAATAGCAATAGGATGTAGATTCTCAGATAGGATAACTGGAGACATAAAAAGCTTTGCACCACATGCAAAAATTATACACATTGATATAGACCCTGCGGAAATTGGAAAAAATGTTAAAGTTGAAGTCCCAATTGTTGGAGATGCAAAAATCGTTTTAAAAGATATATTGATTCATTTTCTTAAAAAGGATATTCTACCAAATAAAAAATGGATAGAATATGTAGCATCCCTAAAAAAATCAAGTATTCCTAAGATGGATTACGATGATACACCCATTAAACCTCAAAGAATAGTAAAAGAACTAATGGATGTTATAAACGATTTAAATCTCAATAAAAATTCAATTATAACCACAGATGTTGGGCAAAACCAGATGTGGATGGCACACTACTTTAAATCATGCGCTCCAAGGTCATTTTTATCATCTGGTGGCTTAGGGACAATGGGCTTTGGATTCCCTGCGGCAATTGGTGCTAAAATAGCGAAACCAGATTCCAAGGTAATCTGTGTTAGCGGTGATGGTGGATTCATGATGAACTGCCAAGAGCTCGGAACAATTGCAGATTATCAGATACCTGTTGTTATATGTTTGTTTGATAACAGAACCCTTGGAATGGTTTATCAGTGGCAGAACTTATACTACGGAAAAAGACAGTGCAGTGTTAATTTTGGAGACACGCCTGACTTTGTAAAACTTGCAGAGAGCTTTGGCATAAAGGCCCTTAGAATATCAAAACCTGGTGAAATAAAAGAGGCACTTAGGGAGGCAATAGTTAGCGATGAGCCTTATTTGCTTGATTTCATTATCGACCCTGCTGAGGCATTATCCATGGTTCCGCCAGGAGGTAAATTAACAAATATTATTGAACCTGTCAGGGAACACCCTAATGAAAAGGTAATATGCTTCGATGAAATAAAGAGAAGATTTTTAGCTAAAAAGGAGGAAACTACCTCTAAAAATATAAAATTAAATGAACAGGCAGAGCCTGAAACAGCAGATACATCTAATTAATACTCTATATAAATTATACGCATTCATATATTCATATTCTTATTTCTATTTCTTTATTATATATGATAATATTACAATATCCCTTTCCACATAATATTAACAGAAAGAATGGTGGTTTTATGGAACATACTCACATCATTTCAGTTTTAGTTTTAAATAATCCCGGGGTGCTTCAAAGAATTGCCGGACTTTTTACAAGAAGATGGTATAATATTTCAAGCATCACAGTTGGTGCCACAGACTCCCCAAATATAGCTAGGATGACTATTGTAGTTAAGGGGGATGACAAAGTTCTTGAACAGGTTGTAAAACAGCTTAATAAACTTGTAGAAGTCATTAAAGTAAGTGATTTAGATGACAAAAAATGTGTAGAAAGAGAATTATGCCTTATTAAAGTTTATGCACCAACTGAAAGCAGTAAATCACAAGTAATACAATATGCAAATATATTTAGGGGAAAAATTGTAGATTTAAGCTCTGAATCATTAACCGTAGAAATTACTGGGGATGTAGATAAGATTAATGCATTTATTGATTTGGTTAAACCATTGGGTATTAAAGAAATGGCAAGAACTGGATTAACTGCACTTATGAGAGGTCCTAAAATATTAAAATCAAAAAAATCATAATAGGAGCAGATTATTAAATTATTAAATATAAAATTAAACATTATTATACAGTTATATAAATTTTAATTTTATTTTTTTAATTATTATTTTCTAAATAAAGGTTATATAGGATTTATTTTCAAAAAGGAGATGGTTTTTTATGAAAATAACAAGAATGCATGGTGCTGGCGGAAAAGTTATGCAGGATTTAATTAAGAATACCATATTAAATAATTTAGAAAATACCTCAGTAAATGGCGGAATAGGATTAAAAGATTTAGACGATGGTGCCACAATTCCACTGGGTGATAAAGAGATTGTCTTTACAGTAGATGGGCATACTATTAATCCAATATTCTTTCCAGGTGGAGATATAGGAAAACTCTCTGTCTGCGGAACAATAAACGATTTATCAGTTATGGGTGCAGAACCCCTTGCACTGTCCTTATCAATAGTGCTTCCAGAAGGTTTTGACATAGAAAAATTGGATAAAATAATGAAGTCAATAAACGAAACTTGTAAAGAAGCCGGAGCTCCGATAATCACAGGAGATACGAAGGTGTCAAATGTTGATGATATAATAATATCCTCCGCTGGAATTGGTATTGTGGATAAAGGAAAAGCAATTAGAGACTCAGGAATGAAAGAAGGGGATGTAATCATTGTCTCTGGAAATATTGGGGAACATGGTATGGCTATACTCCTATCAAGAGAAGGGTTTGAATTTGAAACTAATTTAAAATCCGATGTTGCACCGCTGAATAAACTTATAAAAAAGGTTCTCGATGCAGGTATAGAGGTTCATGCTATGAAGGACCCAACTAGGGGAGGGCTTGCCGATTCATTAAATGAGATGGCTGAAAAAAGCGGTTTGGGGATAAACATTTATGAGGAAAAAATCCCTATTAGCGACGAAGTTCAGTCAATAGCTGATGCACTTGGTATTGACCCCATGACTGTGGCAAATGAAGGCAAGGTTGTAATGGCAGTTAAAAAAGAAGATGCCGAAAAAGCATTGGAAGTTTTAAGAGCTCACCCGCTGGGTAAAAATGCCCAAATAATTGGTGAGGTTGTATCTGAACACAACAAGGTAATCATGGAAACAATAGTTGGTAAAAGGATTGTAGATACTCCTATTGGCGACCCTATTCCGAGAGTTTGTTAATTTAAATTTTTATTTTTTAACATAATAATATAAAATATTATAAAAATCTTTTTTCTTTTATTTTTTGCATAAAATGGTGTTTTTATGAATATTGGATTTAGATTAAATTCAAAAAATAAATACAGCATATCACGATTATATCCACTGATTGGTGGAAAATTATTTAAAAATTTTGAAGAAATAATTAACAATATTAAAAATAATAATTTAGATATATTAATATATTCATTTATGACCCTTAATCGAGATAATGTAGAACAGGAAATAAAAGAAATAAATAAACTAAAAAAATTAACTAAATCAAATAAACCTATTTTAATTGCAGGGGGAGCTCACCCAACAGGAGCTCCCAACGATACTATAAAAATGGGATTTGATTATGTGATTGTTGGAGAGGGGGAAATTACCCTACCTAAATTGATAAACAAACTGGGGGAAGGAATAGAGACAAATGGAATAAAGGAAAATAAACCAAATCATAAGGAACTAAACGAAAAAATCATCATGGGGGAACCAGTTGATAATTTAGATAAATTCGAAAAAATCGAGCCTTTAACACCAGTTGAAATAACAAGAGGATGCCCATATAAATGCAGATTTTGTCAAACTCCTCAAATATTCGGCGGTAAGGTTAGGCATAGAAGCATTGAAAGCATTTTAAAACTTACAAATCCGAACACAGATACCCGAGTAATAAGTCCAAATGCTCTTTGCTACGGCTCAAAGACTGGAACAAAACCAAATATTGAAAAATTAGAAAAATTATTAAAAAAATTAAGTGAAGGGAAAGGAAAATTATTTTTTGGAACATTTCCATCAGAAGTCAGACCAGAATTTATTACAAAAGAAACCGTTGAATTAATTGTGAAATACTGCGATAATAAGTTTTTACATTTCGGAGCTCAGAGCGGTAGTGATGAGATGCTGAGATACATAAGGCGAGGGCATACTGTGGATGATGTGTTAAACGCCGTTGATTTATGCAGGGATTACAATCTAATACCAAAGGTTGATTTCATATTTGGATTTCCAAATGAAAATGAGTTTCATAGAAAAGATAGCATGGAGCTCCTACACTACATTATAAAAAAGAATGGGAGAGCTCATGCCCATTACTTTATGCCATTACCGGGCACATACTTTGAAAATCAAAAACCTACTGTGTTGGATAGGAAGACTTTGAGAGCTCTTGGGCAGTTATCTCAAAAGGGTTTAGTAAGCGGTTCTTGGAATTATATTTAATATTTAATTTATTTTATATGCTTTTCCAAATCATATAACATTTGTTTTGCCACCTTCTCTTGTGTATATGTAATAATATGGTTTAAATTCACATGACCAGTCATTTTTGCTATTAACTGTGGTGATGTGTTCATTACTGCATATTTAGTAATAAATGCATACCTTAAAGAATGTGTATTTATTCCATAGTGATTTTTTAACCAAGTGTATATTCTCATTCTTGGTCTTTTGGCATTTTCCAAATTTAAAACTACATCCCTTATTAATTCAATATCTTCCCTTTTAATTATAGATGGAAGAACCATGTCCCTATATGATACTGTTTTTTTTGTTTTCTCCACCTTAACTCTAACTTCAATGGGCTTGTCCCAATTTAAATTGTTATTTTTACATATTAAAATCATGCCCTCAATTGCCTCTCCAATCCTGCATCCGTTTCTAAGTTGAAATAGGGCAATGGTTAAATAAGCAAGGCGTTTAATGTCTTTTTTATAAACTATTCCATTGTTTAGTTTTTCCCTTATTTTCGCAATGTCTCTTTCAAATAGACGATATGTGTTATCAAAATCCAGACCTTTATCCCACGACCTATCATTTCTTTTATTTAATTTAAATTCCACCATATTATCACCAGTATAGGTATATTATGGAGCTCATATATAAAATGTTGCCTTACGATACATAAGGCAACAATTGGTAAAAAATTTCTGAACCAAAACAGTTATTTTTTTAGAAATTGTATTAATATATAAACATTAAAAAATATAGTTATAGTTAAATATATAATAATATGATAACTATAAATTTATTTATAATAATAAACGTATGTTTAAATTTTAGAAGATGTTAAAAGTGATAATAGTAAAAATAAACAATGGATAATAAACATAAAAATAATAATCAAAGGTAATTTTAATGATTGAATTAAAATTTCACCATTTTTTAAGATGGGATGAAATAAATGAACTTGTGGAAAAGGCAAAAAATGGCATGGTCGTAGTTAAACTGCCGAACAGCATATACAACAGCCCGAAGATGACATATAAAATTGAATTTATGAGAAAGAACCACATAATTGTAGAGGTGGAAAACGACAAAAGGGGCAGGAGTAAAAAGATAGATGAAGATATAAAAAAAGAAATACTGGAATTGTATAGAGAAGGGTATTCGATAAACAAAATAGCAAGTATGTTAAATTTACCAAAGAGCACAATATTTACTAATGTAAAGGATGAAATAAATAAAATAAAAATTGAAATGAAAAAGGAGGAGCTCACCTCATTAATGTATGAATATAAAGAATACCTTATTAAAAACGATTTATATCATCCATATATTGAAACTCAATTTATGGAATTAAAGGTATATGTGAATAATAACGACCTTGAAACTGCCTACAAAAAATTAAAAGAAATAATCAAATACACCAAAAATCAAAGAAAATAAAATATTTTATTATTTTAAATATTAATCCGTTTTACTTAAACGTTTTATTCTATTTTCTCCATCTATTTCATTGATAACATCAACAACCTCTTCTGGAACTAAATGTTTCCATTCTTCATCATTCAATATCCTTCTTCTTATTTCAGTTCCGGAGTATTCTTTTCGGTTATATAATTTCGGTTTTTTAACCACATAATCCCTCTCTTCAAAGAGCTCCTTCACCAATGCATTGCCTGTATATACAACATCAAAGGGTGGAGTTAAAGCCTCAACATAGGATACCCACACCGCATTAAAGTCTATATCATTAATTGGAATTACATAATAAGGGAACCCAAATTTTTTAAGTGCTTTGATAATCATCATTGTTCTTTCCCCTGCGGTAAATGGGTTGTTGAGTGTATGACTTTTTTGAGCACTACCAACACCAATTATGAGCTCATCTACTTCATTGGCAATTTTTTTCACTATTGTTAAATGTCCATTATGAAATGGCTGCCATCTTCCTATCATAAATGCTCTCAATATTTCACCCATATATAAATTTTATATTCTATTTTTAGATTTAATAGTAGAGATTTAATAATATGAAAAATAGAAAAGTATATATATTATAATACACTTTTAGGATTTATGTTAATATGCGGAGGTGGCCCAGCCTGGTACGGCGCGGGACTGCTAATCCCGTTGGGCTTTGCCCAACCCGAGTTCAAATCTCGGCCTCCGCGTCATGCTTTAATGTTTTATTTAGCGTTATTTTTAAGTCCTAATTTAAATTATGGCTCTTTTATATAAAATACCTATGGAAAATTTAAAGGACTACTAAAAGTGGTTGATGCCAAATGGGATTATATTTTTATAACATTTTTATACCCTTGTAAAATTTTTAATAGATATAAAATAGGAGCTCCTATATGTGAGCTCATTTAAAAATAACGAAAATTTAATTTAAAATCTTATAAATATATAAACTCATCAATACGCATTTGCCTGTCTTTTGTTAATATCCTACTTTTTAACCTATATCTTTCAAGAGGATTATTTAATAACTCATCAATTTTACTTAGAGCTTCTTCCAATGTGTTAAATTTAAAGACTCCTTTATCAAAACTTTTTTTGATACCTGTCCTTACCTGCCACACACCCACCGGTGCATAATAATCTGAGGTAATTTCTCTAAATACAACAATTTTACTTTGTCTCTTCCTTTCATTTAAATATTCGAGAACACTTAAACGAGAGGCATAAAATGCACCAGTGGTTTCTTTTGCATATCCATTTGTTTTTAAATCTTCATAATCTCCCAAAACTGGTGGATTATCGCATCCAAAGAGAGCTCCCTTTTCCCAAACTTCCATGAGCTCATATGCATAATAATCAGGTATCAACAATATTGCATATCTATTTCCAAGAAATTCATTGTAATAAACCTCATAGTCATTTATTGGAGGATAATCAATTATCTTTTTTGTTAAATATCTCCCAATGGTGTCCTGAACTCCTGTAATGCTCCACCGAGTAGGAACCAGTTTTTTATTTATGCCCAAAAGACCTGCTGACAGAAGCTTTACTATGTAGTATTCATCAAATCCATAATTGTATAAAGATATTATCGAATCTACTGCCTTTAATTCATCATTTACAATATAATCACTTTTTGAAGGTATTTTAGGATTTTCTGCTATGCTAAATTTTAATAAATCACCTTTTGGAGATATTGGAGGGGCAAACCCGCTTGGGACAATATCAAATGATGGTTTGCGTTTTAATGTAATTTCGCTATCAACCGGTTTTACTGCCATGGCGAGCTCTTGTATTAACTCCAATATCTTGGATAGTTTGCTATTTTTGCATATATCCACATTGATATGTTTGGTTTCACCCATTACAAGCATGGAGCGGTATTTTATAATTGCCTTTATGGATTTATTTTCCCATTTCAATGGGCTGTCTAAGAATGATGTATCTCCACCTATTGGTGGAACAAGGGGAGCCATTCTTACATTTGGGTAGTTGAATTCCCCTACGAATATTGAGGGTGGTGAAGCTCCAAATATTTCGTTTTTATTTAATTTTTTATCGAATTTTTGTTTAATATCATTAAATGCCCTAAGTTTTTCAAGTGTGGGACATTTTGATTTACCACATAATAATTTCCTTCCCTTGCATATGGAACATATTCTTGATTTAAATGCCATAATTTCACATATTCTACAAGTCTAATTATTTTCAATTATAATTCCATTACTTTTCCAACATGACCATAAATAAAATTGTCGAGCTCACTTAAAACCTTCATGGCATTGAACCCTGTGCAGTGTATGGGCATTATAAATTCTAAATCGCTGTTATTTAGGTATTCATAAACTGTGTTTATATATTCACTTGAAGACACAACCAAATGGAAACCCCCAATAACTCCCCTGATTTTATTTTTGTTTATCTTTTTGGCATATTCTATTACATTTATAATTCCACTGTGAGAGCATCCGGTAATTACCACATCATCAACTATTATAAACATGTCATCATTTACACTGTCGATTTTAAAATTGCTATTGCTGTTATTACTGTTATTATATTCATTACAGTTATTCATTAATTTATAAAATATTTCTGGTTCGTATGGATTATTTCTTTCAACCTTTCCAGATATTATCATATTATCTTCAAAATACGGTTCATTTACCAATTTCAAATGTCCATAATTCTTTAAAAATTCTTTTATATTCTTATCGATTCCTATGTATCTTTTATTTTTAGAATATCTATCAAGAAAAGCGTCTGGATGAATATATATAGGAATGTCCATGTCAGACTTTTTGTTTTTATATTTATCCATAAAATATGTCAATCCATCGGTATGGTCGTAATGTCCATGACTTATAACTATACAGTCAAAATTATCATCTTCACCCATGAGCTCTAAGTTCTTATTTAAAACATAGGGATTTTGACCTACATCAAATAGTATTTTTTTATCCTCTGTTTTTACGATTATTGACAATCCATGCTGAGCAAAGTATCTTTTGTATGCTATATCATCAACAAGAATTTTTATCTCCATTTAACCACCGCTTATATATTGTAAATATAATAACTTTAATCTACAATATATATTTATCCCATAGGTGCAAAATAAATAAGCAAGTGTATATTTTATAATAAAAAATTTGAAGATAATTATTAAGATGAGATAAATAAATTAAAAAAATTAAAAGGAATAAACAAAAAAATAAATGTGATAATATGAAACTTTTTGGAATTATAGATGTATCAACAATAGATTATCCAAAAAAATGCTCTGCTGTTGTTTTTATGAGTGGTTGTAATATGAAATGTGGGTACTGTCATAACTATAAACATATGATGGAAAACATCTATGAGATGACTCCCGAGGAGGTATTTAAAAATATAGATTTAATGTTTGCAGAGGCAATAGTAATAAGCGGAGGGGAGCCAACACTTCAACCCAATGATTTAAAAGAACTCTGCATTATTGCAAAAAAAGAAGGTTTCTCAGTAAAACTGGACACAAATGGGACAAATATTGAAGTTGTAAAGGATTTAATAGATAATAAACTAATAGACTATATTGCCCTTGATGTAAAATGTGCCTTTGAAAAATACAAAAGTATTACAGACTATGACGGGGAAGAGATAAAAAAAAATACACCGGAGCTCCTAAACTACTGTAAAAAAAATAATGTTTTTATTGAATGTAGAACAACATTTATACCTGATATAATGGATGAGAGGGATATAACAGAAATAGCCAAAACTGTAAAGGACTGTGATTTATACACAATTCAGCAGTTTGACAGAGAACATGCTTGGAAAGAGGAATATAAAAAGATGAGAGAACCCACAACAAATGAACTTGTAGAGCTCGGGAAGATTGCAAAAGAATATGTTAAAAATGTTGTTGTAAAATCAAAGGACGAGATAATTCATATAATCAAATAATAACTTAATAATCAAATAAAAAAAGATGATACTATGGAATTAAGAGAATGGGAGCCATTATACAATGAAATTATGGAGGATTTTGGATTTAGTAAAGAGGATGATTTAAAAAGTGCCTTAATGCTAAGTGATATAATAAGAGATATAAAAAATAATATTCCATTAAATAATATGGATGAATTGATAAAAAACAAAGATGTTTATGTTTTTGGAGCTGGACCATCTTTAAAAAAGCATGCTAAAATTGTAAAGGAATTAATTGAAAGTAATTATATTAATGAAAACGATAAAAAAAATAATAATAAAGAAAATGGCAATAAATACAAAAACAAAAATTACATAATAATATCAGCAGATGGTGCTACAAAGGCACTATTGGAAGAAAATATTGTTCCAGATATAATCGTTTCAGATTTAGATGGTGATTTAAACTCAATATTTGAAAGCAACGAAAGAGGTTCTGTTGTTGTGGTTCATGCCCATGGCGATAACATGGACAATATAAAAAACCATGTATGTAGATTAAAAAATATTATTGGGAGCTCCCAGGTTCCAAAGGATATTCCCTATCTTATAAATTATGGTGGATTCACAGACGGGGATAGATGCTGTTTTTTTGCAGAGCATTTTGGAGCTAAAAGGATAATATTATGTGGCATGGACTTTGGAGAATACACTACCAAATATTCCAGACCTTATTTAAAAAATGATATTGAAAAGGCAGATGATATTAAAATAAAAAAGTTGCAGTATGCTGAAAAATTAATCAATTGGCTTAAAGAAAATGGGAATAGTGAAATAGTTTTTATTGATGAATTATAATAATACAACATTTATACTAACTATTACTTGAATACAGTAGGAAATATGACATAAATACAATATGATATAATAATATGACATAATACGGTGATTTTTTGAAACAGTTTAATGTGCTATCAATAGGCGGATATGACCCAACAGGAGGAGCAGGCATTGTTGCAGATGCAAAAACAATTAAAGTGCTAGGTTGTAATCCATTAACGGCAATTACTGCCATAATCCCACAGAACAATTTAAAATTATATAATAAAATTGATTTGCCAAAGGAAGAAATAGAAAATCAGCTAAATGCTATTTTTGAAGATTTTGAAGTATCTATTGTAAAAACTGGCGTATTGAATAATGATGCCCTAAATTTAATACTAAAATACCAAAAAGAATACGATTTTAAAATTATTTGTGACCCAGTTCTAAAATCTACCACAGGATACGATTTTATAGATAACGAATTAATTGCAAAATATTTCAAATTATTTGAAAAATCCCATATAATTACACCAAATAATGAAGAATATAGCATAATAAAGAATTTTGATGAGTATGAAAAACTAAAAAATAACAATAGTTATATATTAATCACTGGAACAGATGACAGGCTTTTATATAACAACAAAGAATTAAGAATATTTAAAGGAAAAAAGATAAATAAAGAGGTTCATGGGACAGGATGTGTTTTTTCTTCCGCAATTGCTTCCTTTATGGCAAAGGGATATGATATTGTCCATGCCATTAAGGAGGCAAAGAATGTGGTATTGTCTTCTGTAATTTATGCCAATAAAACAAAATACGGCTATAACTCAAATCCAACCTATATAAATAAAGAAAGAGTTATAAAAAACCTTAATTATGCCATTTATTTGTTAAAAAAGATGGATTTTGAAGATTTTATCCCAGAAGTTGGCTCAAATATTGCAGAAGGGCTTGTTCTTCCAAAGAGCTATAAAGATATTGCGGCATTAACCGGGAGGATTATAAAAAACAAACTTGGAGGAATTGCAAATAATGGCATGAGCTCTGAAAGATTTTATGTTGTTGGAGATATAGAGTTTGGAGCTTCGGAGCATATATCAAAAATAATACTTGCGGCAAACTCTTTTGACCCTAAAATAAGAAGCTGTATGAATATAAGATATTCTAAAAAACTTGTCAATATCCTTGAAAATGAAGATTGCGGTTTCACCGTGTCATCCTTCAACAGAAAAGACGAACCAGAAAATGTATCTTCAATGGAATGGGGGACAAAATTTGCATGTGAAAAGTTTGGAGGAGCTCCGGATATAATATACGATAGAGGCGGAGATGGAAAGGAGCCGATGATACGAGTGCTTGGTCATGATTCAGTGGATGTAATCAAAAAGGTAGAAATGCTTATAAAAATATATAATAAAAACATATAACAGATATAAAGAGCACATAAAGCATAGGTAGGATAAAAAAGGTAGAAAAAGAGGAATATACTAATAGGATAATAGAATAATAGAAATTAGTGAATTACTCCTCCTTTTCGGAAGGAGACTTCTCGCCCGCAAGAGTTAAATAATATATTTTTTATTATATTTTATGGCTTAATTTTAAGGTAGTGTATATAAAATTTAATTTATTAATATTTTAGGTGATGTAATTGGCAAATATAGTAGTTAAAAAATTGGATATTACACCAATAGAAGAAAGACCAACAGAAATTGTAGAAAGAAAAGGATTGGGACATCCAGATAGTATCTGTGATGGTATAGCAGAAAGTGTAAGTGCGGCATTATGTAAAATGTACAAGGAAAAGATGGGAACAATACTTCACCACAATACAGACCAGGTAGAGCTCGTTGGTGGTTATGCCTACCCGAAATTAGGAGGAGGTCATATGGTGAGCCCAATATATATTCTTTTGTCAGGTAGGGCTACCATGGAAGTATTTGACAGGGAGAAAGGCGAAACAGTAAAACTTCCAGTTGGAACCGTTGCAGTAAATGCAGCAAGGGATTATTTGAAAAAAGTTTTGAGAAATGTTAATTTAGAAAAGGATGTTGTTGTAGATTGCAGAATCGGGCAGGGCTCCGTGGATTTAGTGGAGGTGTTTGAAAGACAAAAAACAGACATCCCACTGGCAAACGATACATCATTTGGGGTAGGTCATGCTCCATTCAGTATTACGGAAAAACTCGTTTTTGAAACTGAAAAACTTTTGAACAGTGATGAGTTGAAGAAGGAGCTTCCTGCTGTTGGAGAGGATATAAAAGTTATGGGGTTGAGAGAAGGTAAAAAAATTACATTAACAATTGCCATGGCAGTTGTGGATAAATATGTAAATTCAGTTGAAGAATACAATGAAGTAAAAGAAAAGGCAAAGGCAAAAGTTGAAGAACTGGCAAAAAAACTTGCCAATGGCTATGAAGTTGAAGTATGCATAAATACAGCAGACACCGATGACTGTATATTCTTAACAGTAACAGGAACATCAGCAGAAATGGGAGATGATGGTTCCGTTGGAAGAGGAAACAGGGCAAATGGATTAATTACGCCATTTAGACCTATGAGTATGGAAGCTACAAGTGGTAAGAATCCCATAAACCATATTGGGAAGATATACAACATATTAGCAAACTTAATTGCAAATGATGTTGCTGAGCTCGATGGGGTAAAAGAGTGCTATGTAAGAATACTTAGCCAGATAGGAAAACCAATAAACGAGCCAAAAATTCTAGATATTGAAATTATTATAGAAGATGGCTACGATTTAAAAGATATCGAACCAAAAGCAAAAGAAATAGCAGAAAAATGGTTGAACAACATTACAGAGGTTAGAGACAAAATAATAGAAGGAGAAATAAAAACATTCTAATTAATATACTATTCTATTTTATTATTTTTTATTTTTTATTCTGTTCTATTTTTTTGAACTCTTCAACTACATTTATAATTTCCCTAATGTTTTCTATCTTTATATCCGCAACATCCAATGCCTTTTTTGAAACATTTCCATTTTGAAGGGTAATCACAGATAAATCACTTTCAAGCATTGCCGGAACATCGTTGGAGGCATCACCTACCATAATTACTTTATAACCTTCTTTTTTTAAATTCACTATCAATTCCTTTTTGAGATTTTGGTGTGCCTCAGGCATAATATATTTTTTATTTACTCCAATCAATTCACTTAACTTTTCAACGGCATGCTTGCTATCCCCAGATGCTACAAAAACCTTTATTTTCATTTCCTTTAATTTTTTAATAGTTTCAGGCACTTCTGGAAAGATACAGCCCCCCGTGGTTATGGTATATTCTATTTTACCTTTTATAGTATCAACAATTACTGCATACCCGTAGTCCGTCCCTATCTCAAATCTATCCAATATGCTTACTGGGTCTTGTAGTTCTTTTAGTTTAGTTTTTCTGTCTTTTAAAATATTTTCTTTAATTATTGGAGGATTACAGTATGATATTCCCCATTCTGTTCTACTAAGTAAATCTGCTATGGGAATTTCAGGATTTAATTCCATTAAATTAATATTTTCCTTTATAATAATTAATGCTCTCCCCTTTTTTTCATCTACAATATCCACTGTTTGATTATCGCATAAAAATTTCTGAGAATCCACCTCCTTAATAATTCGTTTAACACGCACAAGTGTTCCCGAACAGTCAAACACCAAAGCTATTTTCATAATATCCCCTTATTGATAATAAATATTATAGATATTGTATTTAAAAATTTTCTGTTAATAAAAATATTAATTAATATATTTTAATTAATAAATATTAACTTAAATAAAAAATCCGTTTTGAACCTAAAAATAATATATAAATTAATAAATATAATTGCCTAATATAAAAATGGTGCAGGGGAGGGGATTTGAACCCCCGAACCCCTATGGGACTGGATCTTAAGTCCAGCGCCGTTGGCCAGGCTTGGCAACCCCTGCTCAATTACTTGCATCATTACATATTAAAAACATATATATATACTTTTCGGTTATTATTATTATTTAGTATAGTATATAGCAATAAAGTTAAAAATATATTTTATTTTTATATAATATAGAAAATATAATCTTTTTGAAATATTTTATTTTATAGCACCGTATGGATATAAGAGGGAAAAAATGGAAATGCCTAAGGAATATTCTATCGAATTAGAAAAAGAGATTCAAAAGAAATGGGAAAAAAACAAAATTTATAAATTCAAAAACGATGAAAAACGACCGCCATACATTATAGATACGCCACCGCCATATCCAACTGGAAGGATGCATTTGGGACATGCTTTAAACTGGACATATATGGATATTATAGCAAGATTCAAAAGAATGAACAACTACGATGTGTTATTTCCGCAGGGATGGGATTGCCACGGGCTCCCAACAGAAGTTAAGGTTGAAGAAATCTACGGCATTACAAAATCAGACATTGATAGACATGAATTTAGAAAACTATGTATAGAACTCACAGAGGAAAATATAAAAAAAATGAGAGAGCAGGTTAAATCCCTTGGTATTTCAATAGATTGGGATAGGGAGTATATAACAATGAACCCAGATTATGTTAAAAAATCTCAAACTGCATTTGTAAGAATGTATAAAAAGGGTTTAATATATAGAGGAAAACACCCCGTAAATTGGTGTCCAAGATGTCAAACTGCAATTGCCTTTGCAGAGGTAGATTATAAGGAAAGAACTTCCAAACTGAACTACATAAAATTCCCATACAGTGAAGATGAAAACAAATATTTGGAAATAGCAACATCAAGACCAGAATTATTAGCAGCATGTGTTGGTATTGTGGTGCATCCAGAGGATGAGAGGTATAAGGATGTTGTTGGAAAAACTGTAAAAGTTCCGTTATTTAATCAGGAGGTTAAGGTATATCCTGATAAGGATGTTGAAAAGGAATTTGGAACTGGGGTTGTAATGGTATGTACCTTCGGAGATAAGACAGATGTTGTCTGGGTAAATAGACATGGTCTTGAAGTTAAAAAGGCCATTAATGAAAAGGGTGAGCTCTCCGAAATTTGTGGAAAATATGCAGGTATGAAAACAGAAGATGCAAGAAAGCAGATAATTGAAGACCTTAAAAACGAAGGATATTTAATAAAACAAGAACCATTGAAGCAGAATGTAGGGGTATGTTGGAGATGTAAAACACCTATTGAAATCATTGTTGGCGACCAGTGGTTTGTAAATGTTAAAAAACTATTGCCAAAAGTTAAGCAGGCAACAAATGAAATTAAATGGATACCTGAACATATGAAAACAAGATTATTGCAGTGGATTGACGACATGGATTGGGATTGGTGCATAAGTAGGCAGAGGTTATTTGCCACACCTATTCCAGTATGGTATTGTCCAGATTGTGGAGAAATAATCGTGGCTAAGGAGGAAGACCTTCCAATTGACCCAACAAAAGAATGTCCATACACTTGCAAATGCGGAAATAAAAATTTAATTCCTGAAACAGATGTATTGGATACCTGGATGGATTCATCTATCACTCCAATGGTAATAGCAGGATGGATGGATGATGAGGAGTTTTTCAAATCCCACTACCCAGTTCAACTCAGACCGCAGGGGCACGATATTATAAGAACATGGGCATTCTACACAATTATAAAATCCATAGCATTGACTGATAAAAAGCCATGGGATGAAATAGTTATAAACGGAATGGTGTTTGGTGAAGATGGATATAAAATGAGTAAAAGTAGGGGAAACATTGTAGAACCATTTGAGATAACAAAAAACTACGGTTCAGATGCTTTAAGGTTGTGGGCGGCTAACAGCACCCTTGGAAACGATGTTCCATTTGCATGGAAGGAAGTTGATTATGGATACAGGTTTTTAAGAAAGTTCTGGAATGCTTCAAGATTCGCAAAGATGAATTTAGACGATGAAACAATTGATGCCATTAAAAATATTATAAATGATTCAAAGGTGAAATTAAATTTAGGTGGCGAAGAAGGTGATGTTCCTAATTCATGCAACTGCGTAAATCTAAACAACCCTGTGGATTTGTGGATATTAAGTAAATTAAACAAATTAATCAAAAAAGTGAGCGAAGATTTGGAAAACTACAAATTCAACACAATAGCGGATATTCAAAAATTTGTATGGCATGAATTCTGCGACAACTATATTGAAATGGTAAAATATAGATTGTATAATAAAGAAGACACAGGAGAGGCAAAAATAAGCAAATTCAACGCACAATATACACTATACACTGTAATTACAAATACACTAAAACTTATGGCTCCATTTGCACCACATTTCGCAGATATTGTTGGAGATATTTATAAAGTAGATAATCTCCACACATCGTGGTGTGTAATTGATGAAAACTTAATAAATGAAGAAAATGAATACATTGGAGAAATTGCCAAAAACACCGTAGCTTCCATAAGAAGATACAAATCCAATAAAGGTATGCCTTTAAATGCTGAGCTCAAAAATGTTGAAATCTATGTTTTAGATGAAAATGAATACGAAGGAATATTGAAGGTAGTTGGTGATATAAAGGGAGCTCTGAATATAAAGGAATTGAATATAATAAACGGAAAGCCAGAATTGGAGCAGAAAATTGTTGAAGTTATTCCAAACAAATCAAAAATAGGTCCAGAGTTCAAAAAGGACTCCAAAAAAGTCATGGACTTCATAAAAGATGCAGATGAAGAAACCATTGAAAAAATACTAAATGAGGGACTTGAAACAGAATTTGGGTTATTGACAAAGGAACATATTAAGAGCGTTAAGAGAGCCCTGTTAAATAAAGGGAAAATTGTAGAAACTATGGATATAGATGGATTAGTTGATGGAATCGCCATAATCAAATAATATTTTTAATTTTTATTTATTATTTGAATTTAGTTAAACGTATAAACTTTTGTTTAAATATTATAAACATATTTTAACTTCCAAAACACTTATATATTACATAATATAACGATATCTAATCCATTCAAACTTATAACTAAAAAAAGTGATTGTTATGATATATAATAGAGCAAAATTAGATATAAAGAAAAAATTAATGTATTTTTTGTGTTTATCTGTGGTATTAATTTTTATATCTCCTGCAATGGCAAACTCAGGTATAGGCATGACAAGTGGAGTTGAATATGGAGATATACTACCACATAGCACCATAATTCTAAGTATGGCTATTATTATGTTGGGCGGTTTATTGGGTGTTTTATTTTCGAAATGGTTTAATTTATCAAGAATAATATCTATATTAACCATCTCAGTAGGTTCTCTATTGGGGTGTATATACGCCATAACTATTATATTAAATAACAAAACCTATGAACTTACATATCTAATGGGGTATTTAATTCCATTGAGTTTTAAAATAGATCCAATCTCAATGTTTTTTTCAGCTGTCGTGCTATTGGTTTCAATAATGGCTGCAATTTACAGCTATGGATATATGGATGACAAAAAAAGAAAATTGGCAATAGGATTTCAGTATTTAAACTTTGCAGTTCTTGTAGCTTCAATGGTTGGAGTTACAATATCAAACAACAGTATTATTTTCTTATTATTTTGGGAATTAATGTCCATTTCATCATTCTTACTAGTTATGTTTGACGGATTCAAAGAGGAAGTTAAAAAATCAGGTTATATTTATTTGATATATACTCATGCAGGAGGAATGTTCATATTCGCATCATTTGCCTTGGCATATATGAGCACAGGCTCTATTAGTTTTGACCATTTTTCCAGTATGCCTGATATCGTAAAAATGGCAGTATTTCTCCTTGGATTTATAGGTTTTGCATCAAAAGCTGGGGTATTTCCATTTCACTCATGGTTACCGTATGCACATCCTGTGGCACCAAGTCATGTTTCAGCAGTAATGTCTGGTGTCATGATTAAAATGGGTATTTATGGAATTATCATGCTTTTATTGCTTCTTGGAATAAATAATATTTACATTGGATATTTGATATTAATATTGGGCATATTATCTGGAATTCTTGGAGTGGTTTATGCCCTTGCCCAACACGACATTAAAAGACTACTTGCATACCATAGTGTCGAAAACATAGGAATTATATTAATAGGATTGGGTATTGGATTAATTGGAAAATATTATAACAATGAAACCATAGCCTTATTGGGATTTGCAGGAGCTCTCCTCCACGTTCTAAATCACGCCCTATTTAAATCATTGCTATTTATGGGCGCTGGCGCTGTGATAAAATCCACAGGAACACACTCTTTGGAAGAGATGGGAGGTTTAATGAAAAGAATGCCTACAACAAGCTTGGCTTTCCTTATAGGTTCTCTTGCAATATCTGGAATACCTCCATTTAATGGGTTTGTAAGTGAGCTCTTAATATATATGGGTGGTTTCAACGGACTTAACAGTTCGATTGGACTATTAACGGCATCCACATTTGGCATCATTGCACTGGCACTTATAGGAGGTCTTGCGACGGCATGTTTTACCAAGGTATTGGGAATATCTTTCTTGGGAGAACCTAAAACTAAGGCATCTGCCAATGCCAAAGAATCCCCATATTCCATGAGAATTCCTCAAATAATATTGGCTTTAATCTGTGTGATTATAGGTATTCTTCCAACATTCTTTGTATATTCAATTACAAAAATAGCACAGAATTTAAATCTTGTAGAAATAACATGTTCTCAACTATCGGTATTTCCAAAGCTAACGGAAATTTACTTAATATTAATAGCACTTATTTCAATATTGGTAGTAATAAGAGCTTTAATATATAGAACTAAAACTGTTGATGGATATACATGGGATTGTGGTTATAGTGCTCCAACTGCAAAAATGCAATATACTGCATCATCCTACGCCAGTCCCATAGTGGAATTCTTCAAACCATTTGTAATTATAAAACTCCATGAAAAACCTGTTGAGGGAATATTTCCAAGTAAAGCCAAATATCACTCAGAGAGTAAAGACTTGGCTGAAGCAGTGTTTGAATTATTACTTGTGAAACCGATTTCATATGGATTGTTGTTGCTAAGATACCTTAAAGATGGAAACTTTAACTACTATATGGGTTATGTAATAGTATTAATATCGGTCCTTTTAGCATACATTTATTTGATAAGGTGGTAGGATGGAATCTATAATATACTATATTCTCACCGTTTCACTTGCTCCGCTGTTTCCAGCTGTAATTGATAAAATAAAGGCAGTATCTGTGGGTAAAAAAGGACCTTCATTATTTATCAAATACTACGACTTGATAAGATTCTTAAAAAAGGAGTTGGTGTATAGCAAAAGCACCACATGGATATTCAGATTTGCACCACTAATTATAATAATTACCTACTTACTGGCACTTTTATTCTTTCCAATTGCAGGAGAAAAACCAGTAATTTCATTTAACTATGACTTTATTGTAGTGGTATATCTATTTGCATTAAGTAGGTTTTTTTTATTACTAAGCTCACTAAACACAGCCTCATCATTTGAAGGAATGGGTGCCAGTAGAGAGGCATTTATGTCATTCTTGGCAGAGGGTTCTTTATTTATGACATTTATATTGGCGGTAAAACTTACAGGAGTTCCGAGTTTAATGGGATTTTTAGGAAATATTGGAGCTCAGATTTTATGGCATCAGGCAGGAATATTTGCTATAATGTCCATAATCGTTATATTTATGATATTAATTGTGGAAAACGCAAGAAAACCAATAGATGACCCAGATACACACCTTGAATTAACCATGATTCACGAAGTAATGATTCTCGATAACAGTGGTCCTGATTTAGGGTTGATGGAATTTGGATCATTTCTAAAATTCCTGTTTTTTGGAGGGGTACTTTCAAGATTAATATTTCCAGTAGACTACAATATAGGAGCTCTGAATTATTTAATATTCATAGTTGGATTGTTTATAGTAGCATCTGCATTAGGACTTCTTGAATCAATTAGTGTTAGATATAAACTTCCAAGAAATACAACATTTCTAATATCATCATTTGCCATTGCCACACTTGCTTTAATATTCTCCATAGGGGTGAAATAATGATTGAAATATTATATTATCAAAAATTAATTATTGCACTTATAATTGGAACGGTATTATTTGCATTATATACCCATAGATTATTCTCCCTGGTTAAAATTATAGCCCTTCAAAGTTTTTTAGTATCAACTCTAACAATAGTTCTTGGAGGTGGAGAAATAACAACATATGGTTTAATAATAGCCATAAGTACTTTAGTTATAAGGTCTTTCTTTATACCAAGTTTTCTTATATATACCACAAGAAGGGGAAATTTAAAACGAGAACTCAATCCATTGATAGGATATAAAGCGTCTCTATTCTTCGGATTAATAGTTATCTCGATACTATATATATGGTCGGGATATTTAGATTTCGATATATCAAAAAAACTACTGTTTATTGGAGGGATGGCATTAATAATTCCCGCACTGTTCCTTTTAATGGCTAGAAAAAAGGCAATCACTCAGGTATCATCGTACTTAATGCTTGAAAATGGAATATCTATTGTGGGCTTAATGATTGGGAAAAACATGCAGTATGTTGTTGAATTTGGAATACTTCTGGATGTTCTCATCTGTGTAATGCTTATGACAATATTAATTAACCAAATTAACAAACTATATAGTCCAAATGAGTATCGAAAATAAAAAATGGCTATATATATTATATTAAATAAATAGAGGCTAAATAATAGAGGCGTATAATATGGATGAATTAGTAGTTATAATACCAGCATTGGCAGGCATTATTGCATACTTTATAAGGGGAAATTTCACAAGATATATCCCCTTTTTAACGGCAATAATCCAAAGTATTATTACGGCATACATATGCATTGAACCCAATCAGATGATTTTGTTAAAAAATTATATATTTATTACACCCCTTGGAAAAATAGTGCTAGCTTTAATTTCATTGTTGTTTTTAATGGTATCCTATTACTCCATAGATTATCTTAAAAACTCTCACTATGAATCAGAACATATTTACAGCTCCATGTTGTTGTTCTTTGTATCTGCAATGAGTTTAACAGCAATATCTGACCATATAATACTTACATGGATAGCTATTGAAGCCACAACAATTTCAAGTGCCCCCTTAATATTTCTACACAAAACCAAAGATTCAATTGTAGCTACATGGAAATATCTAATTACATGCTCCGTTGGAATATCACTCGCATTGTTAGGTTCTTTCATTATATTACAATCAATTAGCCAACCTGAACAAATTTCGGGGCTTTTATTCTCTAATCTAATGGCATATACTGGAGCCATAAATCCAATGTGGTTTTTAATTGGATTTGTATTTATACTTATAGGATATGGAACAAAGGTAGGTCTGGCTCCAATGCATATATGGTTATCAGATGCTCATGGTGAGGCTCCAAGTCCAGCATCGGCTCTACTCTCGGGGGCACTGCTGAACTGTGCATTTTTACCAATATACAAATTTGATACTGTTGCCGGACATTTTGGATTGGGTGAAATCACAAACAGTATGATGATAACTCTTGGTTTATTTTCAGTATTTGTTGCAGCCGCATTTATGCCAGTCCAGAAAGATTATAAAAGATTGCTTGCATATTCAAGTATTGAGAATATGGGCATTATCACATTGGGGGCAGGAATTGGCGGAATTGCGTTTTTAGGGTCAATTTTTCACATGATAAATCACTCACTTATCAAATGTGCCCTATTCTTAGCTACTGGAAATATGCTCCTTCAATATGGCACAAAGGAGATATCAAATATAACAAACTTCTTTAAAATATTGCCAAAAACTGCATTTGCATTTACACTTGGTGCCATAGGTATCACAGGATTTCCGCCCCTTGGACTGTTCCTAAGCGAGTTGTTGATAATATTTGGGGCATTTGCAGGACATCATTATATAGTCGGGTTGTTATTAATAATTGGATTAATATTGGTAATTGCAGGATTTTCTAAAAAGATTATATCTATATGTTATAGCAAATCTAAAGAGTATAAGGTTGTTAAACCCCTTAAAGAAAGCTTTGGATTATATGGTCCAAGTTTGATATTATTGTTTCTTTCATTTATAATAACTATCCTTATGTTTAGTCCCTATCAAGAATATGTTTTGAATTTTTTACTGCATTGAGGTGAATAGAATGGGATTATTAAAAATTGAGAACGGAGTTGCTGTAAATATTGAAGATATACCATTATTAACTTTTGATGAGTTTAAAGATAAAATTTTGAAATTTACAAAAACAGGATATGTTGTTCAGCATTTTGCAGTCCCTTGCTATGGAATTAAAGGTGATACAACCAACAATAAAAATAATAATGAAAATAACAATAAAAATAAAACTAGCTATAAAATATATACAGTTTTAAGAAATGACGGCGGATTGTATGTGATAAGCACCATAGTTGGTAATTCTTATGAATCCCTTTCACAGTATGATATTAAATTCCACATGTTTGAAAGAGAAATTGCAGAACAATTTGGAATTGTGCCAAAAAATCACCCTTGGCTTAAACCTGTTAGATATCATAAAAATTATACTGGAAATCCTGATGTATTTGGAAACGATTACACTATGCCAATTCCTGGAAATTACCCATTCTATGAAGTCGAAGGAGAAGAAATACATCAGGTTGCAGTTGGGCCTGTTCATGCTGGAATTATTGAGCCAGGACATTTTAGATTTAACTGTATTGGTGAAACTATTTTAAATCTTGAAATACAGCATGGATATCAGCACAGGGGCATTGAAAAACAGCTTATAACCTGTAAAAAAAAGATATTACCTCCTTTAATTGAATCAGTGGCAGGAGATACTGTAATAGGAAACAGTATTTGTTTTTCAGAAGCTATTGAAGGGTTATGTGATTATGTGGCGAATGAACCTTTATTAAATTATAGAAGGTTATTGTTAGAAATAGAAAGAATCGCAAACCATATTGGAACCTTAGGAGGTCTTGCAGGGGATGTTGGGTATCTACCGACTGCATCATACTATGGTAGAATCAGAGGGGACTTCCTCAATATGTTTGTATTTATATGTGGAAATAGATTTGGCAGGAGCTCAGTTCAACCATTTGGAGTCCCGTTTAAACTCAGTGATAGTCATATTGTAGAACTCATTAGAAGGTTTGAAAAACTTAAAAAAGAGGTTATTGATGTTGGAAACCTAATGCTCGATAACCCAGAAGTTCTTGGAAGATTTGACTACACAGGTATGGTAGATACAGAAACAGCCAAGTTAATAGGTCTTGTAGGTCCAGCAGGCAGGGCTTCAGGAATCGAATATGATGTAAGGAAGAGTTTTTCAAAGGCTAAAAATATTTACGACCGCGGTATAGAACTTGTGGTTAGAAAAGACGGGGCTGTTAGTTCCAGAGCAAAAACATACTTTTATGAAACACTCGATTCCATAGAGTTTTGTATGGGTCTTCTTAAAGTCTCAGATTTAAAAATTAACAGTAATAATAACAGCAGTAATAATAATGGCAATAGTAAAAAATTAGAAGAAATTACATTAAAACCTAACAGCTTTATAATAACTATGGAGGAGGCTTGGAGGGGTGAGCTCTCCCACTGCATAATTACCGATGAAAATGGAAATATAATAAGATATAAAATAAAAGACCCATCATTCCACAATTGGACAGCACTTGAATTAGCGGTTAGAAATGAAGGGATATATGACTTTCCACTGTGCAACAAAAGTTTTAATCTATCATACTGTGGTTTTGACCTTTAATGAGGTGTATATATGAACAACATACTTAGCAATAGGATAAGGCAAGGGTATAGAACGGTTGAATTTCCCAGCGATAATATACAGCTCCCTGAGGCATATAGGGGAAGACCAATTTTAAATCCTAATGCATCTGATGAAGATGTGCAAAAGGTGGCATCTTTATGTCCAGCAGATGCAATAAACCCAGATGAAAGAACTTTGGATATGGGAAAATGCCTATTTTGTGGTAAATGTCAGTCCATAAAACAGAATTTTATAAGATTTACAAGAGATTATAGGATGTTTGTCTTAAAAAGGGAAGATTTGATTATAAAAGATACCTTAAAAGAACCAGATACAAGCAGTTTAAAAACTATAAAAAAATTATTTGGAAAATCCGTGTATATGAGGGAAGTTTGTGCTGGTGGCTGTAATGCCTGTGATGCCGATATAAATGTTTTAAATACACCAGTTTATGACTTGTCCAGGTTTGGTATTAAATTTGTGGCATCACCAAGACATGCGGATGGTCTTGTAGTTACAGGACCTATCACAAAAAATATGGAGCTTGCACTTATGAAAACATACGATGCAACTCCTTCTCCAAAATTTGTTGTTGCAGTTGGCACATGTGCAATATCGGGAGGAATATTTAGGGAAAACGAGGAAGTGGTTGGCGGGGTTGATAAAATATTACCTGTGGATTTATATATCCCAGGATGCCCTCCACACCCATTTACAAATCTATATGCATTTGTAAAATTTTTTAAATAATGGAGTATAATAATATTATGGTATGGTAAATTTTAGTAAAATATATTTTCACCTTCACCTTATTTTAAAATTAAATTTAAAATAAATTACATACATAATGGAGAATCAAAACCACCACATATCCAACTAGCACAAATGGAACAAATGGGTATGTTGTAATTAAATTTAATTCATTAGGTATTTTTCCCTCCTTATGTAATTTTTGTAGGAGCTCTACATCTTCCTTACAAAGACCTTCCCCATCGGTCATAATTATTTTATCGTATCTATCATTTTTCCTCAGTTCTGCATTTACCATCTGCTTAAATCTTTTCATAATGTTTGCACTTTCTACCTTAACATCTTTATCTTTTATATAAATAATATCTCTTAATATATCTCCTTCTTTTAACTCAGAGACGGGTTTTTTTGAAAATATTTCAGCACCAGTTAAAGCATAAATCACTATGGATATAAGGGTGAGCTCCCCCACATATATGATAAATGATAGAAGAATATTGTTGTTTATAAAATAACTGCTGTCAATTAAATAGATTCCAATTAAATAAATCGGTGCTAAATAACCAGCTTTTTTTATAATATCTTTATATTGTGGTATTTTTCGAGATATAAATATCGAAAGTATTATATACCCCCAAAGAAACAGCGAAGCATAGGGAATGTTATAATAATTCAATAGATATATTAAAAACCCAAATACCACAGCCAAACCCGTTGATGACGGAATAATATCTTTCCAATAGGTTCTTAATATATTGGTCATTGGATATAATGCAGCAAATACTGCACTCATACCAATTAATAGCAATATAGGTTTTGGAATATGGAATATATTTTCACCATAGGCAAACAGCGGAGCTAATGCCGTAAAAAGTTTTATATCTCCACCACCCATACCTATTCCAAGTATTAAACATAAAACCAATGTTGCAAAAAATGCCCAAATGGATTCCATACCAAATAGATAATATCCAATAGGTAAATTTATCAAAATCATCAAAATAACTATAGTATGAGGAATTTCTCTTTTTTTAATATCGGTATATGTTGCAATACATAAAAGGATAAAATTAAGAATGTATGCAATAGCCAAATAATCAAAACTCATCATGTTATCACTACAATATAGTTATTAAATCATAAAAAAATATATTTTAGTTTATTCTAAATTATTATTCTTTCCAACTTTCTTTTCAACATTTTCTTTAATTTTCATTAGTATATCCCTATTATTTAGCACCTCTATAGCTTCCTCAATTTCCTTATCTTTGGTGAGCTCTAAAATTTCCTTCAATATCTCACATGCAACATCTGGCTTATGAACCCATACACAATTCATACAACTCCAAATCTCTGTTCCATCTTTCCTTTTAATCATTTCTCCAAGTTCTTCATCCCCACATGGATAAAATGGACAATAACACCATAAACATACCTGCCCATCAAAATGGCATGGATAATATTGGCAGTTTCTATTTGCCCCGCAAACTCGAAGGACTTTTTTAAGATGTTTTTTTGCAAGCTCTATCATTAATCTCACCAGTGCGTTTTATATTTATATATTTTATAAAAGTATGTATATTAATATATTGTATGATTTACAATTTATTTTACAAGTTTATAATAAATAAAAGGTGGATAAATGGAAAATAAATCAAAAACAGAGAAAAAGCTAAAAAGAAAGCTATATACTATGAAAGATTTAATAAATTTGGCAGAAAAAATAGAAAATAAAGATTTAAGAGATAAGGTAATAAACTTTATAAAAAATCCCCTTCCAACCCATGAGGACATTGAAGATACAAAAATAACCCTTGAAGACTCACCGGCGAGTATAAAATGGCATCATAAATACAGGGGAGGATTGATTGAACATACTTTGGCTACCACAAAGATGGCATTAAAAATGGCTGAGGCACTTGAAGAGATATACGATTTGAACATTGACAAAGATTTGATAATAGCGGGAGGATTACTCCATGATATTATGAAGCCGCAGAATTATATTGAAGATAAAGAAACAAAAAAATACGACCATATTCAAAACTTCCATTTGGAGCATCTCACCTTGGCAGTTGCAGAGCTCTACAAACAAGGATTTCCAATGGAACTTATAAAAATAGTTGCATCCCACCATGGAGAATATGGGGCAATGAGGCCAGATTCAATAGAAGGATGGTTGTTGCATTATGCAGATAATATAGATGCTTCTTTAAACGATATAGCCATTAGAATATGTCAAGCAAGGGCAAGGGATATGGGTATTGACGAAAATGAAATATATTCCCTATTCACTCCTTTAAAGATATATGAAATACGAAAAAAAGAGGGAAAGGATGCATTGAAAAATAAATTAAATGAAATATTTAACAGCGAAGAGGAGTGATTTACTGTCCTTACGGACGGAGCTTCCTTCCTGTCCCGTAGTCTCCACAGGCGTCACTGCACTTCCCAGCCCTAGGCTACCTTTTCTTTTTGGTAGCAACAAATATTGTGAAAATTTATATAAATAATTTTCAGCTTTCATCCCTTCCGTAAGGGGGGACTTCTCGCCGAAATAAGTTAAATAATTTAAAATTTATATATCCTCTATAAAATGGTTTAAATACATTTAAATATAATTTTAGCTATAATATATGTGTAGTTTTTATATTTTAGTTGGGTGTAGTTATGGCTTTAATATTAAAGAACGCCAATATTATAAATGTATATACTGGGGAAATTTTAGAGGGAAATATCGGCATAAAAGATGATAAAATAGTTTTTGTCGATTATTACAATGATATTGATTTAAATAAATTTAAAAATGCTAAAATAATAAATTTAAATGGAAAATTTGTATCTCCAACATTTATAGATGCTCATATACATATAGAATCATCCCATGTAATTCCTTCGGAGTTTGAGAAATATGCCCTTTTAAACGGCGTGTCAAAGGTAGTTATTGACCCACATGAAATAGTTAATGTTCTTGGTATTAAAGGCATTGAATTCATGTTAAATGATGCTCGTATTCTTGATGTTTATTGCATGGTTCCTTCCTGTGTGCCTGCAACAGAGCTCGAAACCAGTGGAGCAAAGATTACACCAAAAGATATTGAAGATTTATTTAAAAATGAAACATATAAAAATAAGATTCTCGGACTTGGGGAGGTAATGAATTATATTGGAGTCATAAACAGGGATGAAGAAGTATTAAAAAAAATAAACATTGCCAAAAAATATGGAAAATTAATAGATGGACATGCCCCACAATTAACAGGATTGGATTTAAATAAATATATTGGAACAGGCATAATGTCGGACCACGAATGCACCACCGAAGAAGAGGCCCTTGAAAAAATACGATTGGGACTTAAACTAATGATAAGGGAAGGAACTGCATCAAAAAATATAGATATACTAAAAATACGGAACAATATAAACGATATTAGAAATATGACCCTTGTAAGTGATGACATATCAATTAAGGATTTAAAAGATGGTTATTTAATAAATACCTTAAAAAAAGCCACAAAATATGTTTCACCAGTTGAAGCTATTCAGATGATAACCATTAATCCAGCAAATTATTTTGGATTTGATATTGGAATAAAACCATCAAATAACGCAGATTTGATTATTTTTGAAGATTTAACTGATTTTAAAATAAATAATGTAATGATAAAAGGGAAATTTTTAGAAGAATATAATTTATTTAAAAATAATTTATTTAAAAAAGGAGCTCTACAACATACCAATTATACCAATCATAATAAATATACTAAATATAATAATTATATTAAATATAATTCAATGAATTACTCATACAAATCAGAAGAGGATTTTTTAATTAAAGGGATTGATATAAATATAGAACCAAAAAAATCGGCAAGGGTAATAGAACCAATAAAGGACTCCATTATTACCAACGAAATCATATTGGATGTTTCCGAAACAATAGATAAGTTAAATAAAAATGAATTAAATAGAATATATGTTATAGAAAGACATAAAGGAACCAATAGGATAGGAAAGGGATTAATCCATTTCTTAAAAAAAGGAGTAATTGCATCATCTTATGCCCATGATAGTCATAATGTAGTAGTTGTTGGGAATAATTTAAAGGATATTGCCATTGCAGTCAATCATTTGAAGGATATTAATGGAGGGTTTGTTGTTGTTGAAAATGGAAAAATCTTAGAATCTGTTCAATTAAATATTGCTGGGCTTATGGGGTGTGATGGAGAGTATATTTATAAAAAAATTGAATCTATTGAGAGAAAAACAGAAAATTATGTGCTGTATGATACCAATTTATTTTTAACCCTGTCATTTTTAACCCTTTCTGTAATTCCAGAATTAAAAATAACAGATTTTGGACTTGTAAAAAACAGCAAGGTTGTTGATTTAGTGTTTTAATATTTTGGTGATAATATGATAAAAACAGTTGTTGGGAGCTACCCTGTGGTAATTAAAGAGCCAGAAAACTTTTTAGAAAAAATTAAAGACAAACTTGGAATGTTTGATAGATACAAATATGCCATAGAAAAGGCAGTGATAGACCAATTAAATGCTGGAATAGATGTATTAAGTGATGGACAGGTGCGAGGAGACATGGTTGAGATATTTGTAAGCAACCTATACGGATTTGAGGGAAAAAGAGTGGTGAATAAAATTGAACATACTAAACCCATTACATTAAAGGATATAAAATTTGCAAATGCCATTTTAAATAAAAACAATAAGAATAATAAGAATAATACAATTAAAAATAATAGAATAAATAAAAGCAATTCCTATAAAAGCATTAAAGGAATATTAACAGGACCATGCACAATTGCATCATCCATAAGAGTAGAAAGCTATTATTCAGATAATAAGGATGAATCATTAATATATGATTTAGCAAATGCCTTAAAAAAGGAGGCAGAAGCAATTCAAGATTATGTATCTATGATACAAATAGATGAACCAATATTATCCACAGGAATGTATGAATTGGATACTGCAAGAAGGGCCATTAAAAGAATCACGGAAAATTTAAAGGTTCCTGTTGCCATGCATGTATGTGGAAATGTGGCAAATATATTTGAAGAGTTGAATACCTTTAATGTAGATATTTTAGACCATGAATTCGCTTCAAATAGAAAAAATTTAGACATTCTTGAATTCATTGATAAAAAAGTTGGTTTTGGATGTATAAACACGAAATTAAAATCAGTTGAATCAGTTGATGGGATAAAGGATTTGCTTAATGAAGGTTTGGAAATATTGAAAAATAATAATTCATTTATGGGATTAAATGGGGATATAATTAACAAATTAAATAGTCATGTGATAATAGACCCTGACTGCGGGATGAGGTTGCTTCCACTGGATGTTGCATACAATAAATTAAAAAATATGGTGATTGCATCTGAGGAGTTTGAAAATGAAGTAAAATAAAGAAAGAATAATATATATGTGAAATAGTTATAAAATATATAACTAAAAAATATTAGTTAATATATTATTATTTGAAATGTGAAAAAATGATTCACAATAGACTTAAAGGGGTCGTAATATTATTTTTACTTTTATTTGGGGTTTTTAACACAGCTAACGCCATCAAATTTGAAAGCTATAACATTACCTGTAATATTGACCAAAGCAATAAAGTTCATGAAACTGTATTTTTGGATATTTATAACAATAACTCCGAAGATGTTAAAAATATAACTTATATAATTCCACAAAATGTCTATAATTTAAAAGTAGATTCTAACAGGGGCATAGAATCATTCTCAAAAAATCAAAAGGAGGGCTCTACGGAAATTGTTATTAAATTAAAAAACCCGATAAAAAAAGGAGAAAAAGGTTATTTAAAAATATCATTTGACAGCGATATAGTTTGGGATAAAGGGTATAAAAAATTATTATCTGTGAGCGTTCCAGCGGTGGATTCAAATTTTAGTATGACTGTGGTATTGCCGTTGGGGGCTGCTGTGGTATCGCCTGCTGAGGGACTTTTGAGTATAACGCCTCAAAACTATGTAATAGATACTGATGGAAAACATATATATGTGAAATGGAAGAAAAAATTAAATGCAAGTGAGGGATATTTTACAGCAACAGTATCCTATACGATATTAACGAGCACATATCAAAATCAAACCACCACCATATCCAATGATAAGTATTACAATATACTAATTGTAATTCTCATATTATTAGCAATAGGTTCCATATATGGGATTATATATGAAAAAAGAAAAAATATATCAAAAACTAAATACATTGAAGAATTAAGCCTTAAAAAAGAAGAATTAAACAATAAATTAAATGATTTAAAAAACAAAGTCAACATCTTAGAATCTGAAATAAATATTAAAGATGAAAATATTCGAAAACTAAGGGAAAAAAATAAAGAATTAAATAATGAAATAAATGAATTAACTTCGAAAATAAATAAATTGGAAATGGAAATAAATGATAAAGATAATACTATTAAAAAACTCAAGGATATGAACGACGAATTATTGAATAAGGTAAAATATTATAAAAGTGAAATAACTTCCCTAAATTCAAAAATAAATGAATTAAATGAATTATACAATAAAGAAATGGAAAAAATCGATGAATTGAATAAATATACTAAAAGTGTAATAACTGAAAAAGAAGAAACCATAGTTAAACTAAAAAGTACAATAAATGAATATGAACAAATCATATCTAATTTAAAAAACACTATAAATGAATATGAAAAAACCAAAGGCGAAATATTAATGAATATATTAACGGAAGAAGAAAAAATGATAATAAAACTAATAAGGGAATATAAAGAGATTACTCAAAAGGAAATTGTAGAGCTCACTGGATTAACAAAACCTAAGGTTTCAAGAATAGTGTCTGATTTAGAGGGACGAGGCATAATTAAAAAGATTAAAATTGGTAGGATAAATAAATTAACTCTTTCAGATAAACTAAATGGGTGGTTAAAATGACGACGAAAAACCATAATATATTATTTCTTTCTTTTTTGATTATGTTTTTATTTTTTGGATGTGTTAATGCCTTAAAAATTGGTGAAGAAAAACCTTCCCTTGTTAATAATATAATAATCACAAATGAAAATTGGGCAGATTATATAGCCGCTACGGAATATGCCTATAAATTAAATGGGATTATACTCCAAACTGAGGGAAATAAATTGAATCCTAATGTGGAGAATATAATAAGATCTATAAATCCAAAAAAAATAATCATTGTTGGAGGACCATTGGTGGTTTCTAAGAATATTGAAAATAAACTAAAAAAATACGGCAAAGTGATTAGAATTTGGGGACCTACAAGGGTAGAAACTGATGAAAAGATATTGAAACTGCTGAATAGCAACAATACAAAAGTTCTTGTTAATGGCTATAATTTTAGCGAGGTAGTTGGTATAGCATCTAATGAATATATTCCTGTTTATACCGCCGTAAATGTTTATAATCCAAATGATGTTATTAGGGTTTATGAAAACAATACTGTAAAAATATACGATATTCATAACAAGAGATTTATTGGAGAATACAATAAATCCGAGGTATTGGAAATTCCCCATAAAATAATTGTTTTAAATAAACCAAATATTGATGTAAAATATTGCTATAATAAAGATATACAAGCATACGGATATCCTATGATAAATATTAACTCCGATAATTATAATTATATATTGATGAAAAAAAACGATGTTTCTTTATTGTTACTGTCAAAATACTTAAATATATCTATAAATTCAATAAATATAACAAACCAATACAGCAAAAATTCTATGTTTCAGTTTGATTCCAATGCCGTAAATAACAGTATTACAGTTGCAGTTGATATTCTTGTAATTAAAAAAACATTGGAAATATACAGACAAAATGGAAATTTAGGTCAATCATTAAATGAGGCAAAAACACAGCTCTGGTCTAAAAATATTCCTGTGGATAAATACAATATACCTTATGACTACTTGAAAAACTACATTAAAAAAATCTGAACCTAAATAAAATATACTAATAAAATATATAATAATAAAATATATAAAAGAAAAAGGGAAAACTATGAAGATACTAATTTCCGTATGTGGTGAAGGATTTGGACATACTACAAGGTGTTTGGCAATTGGAGAAGAGCTCTCAAAAGAGCATGATGTAAAGTTTATAGCATACGGTAAAAGCATGGATTTTATAAAAAGATACAGTTGCGATGTTTTTGAAACCTATCCTGAAATAAAACTATCTGGAAATAACGGCAAATTTGACATTAAAAAAAGCATATTTAATAATAAATACAATCCTGCAAAGGCCATAAAAAGAGAGATGGAAATAATAAGAAAATATGACCCTGATTTAATTATATCCGATTGCAAATACAGCACGGTGGTAGCATCGAGATTTCTAAGAAAACCTTACTATATTATTACAAATCAAAATTATACAAGAATACACAATAGGGAGAAATTCATTGTTTATCCCGTTATGAAACTGTTAAATGTAATAAATAAATCTGCTGAAAAAGTTATTATTCCAGATTTGCCTATGCCTTATACCATATGCGAATATAACTTAACAAAATTGGACAATTTGTCATTTGTTGGACCAATAATTAGATACAAATTGGACGACTATGAAAATGAGAGGGGAGATTATATATTAAGTGTAATTGGGGGATTTGAATACAGATTTAGGATTTTAAAATTATTAAATGATGTGGCAGAAGAAAAAAACATAAAGGTGAAAATGGTTTGTGGCAGTTATGAGGTTGCAAAAAAACTCAACAAAATAAAATCATCAAATGTTGAGGTCATACCCCTAACTACCAACATGGGAAATTTGATAAAGAATTGCTCATTTATTGTTTGTCATGGCGGACATTCTACACTCATGGAGGCTATGAGTTTTGGAAAGCCTGTAATTACAATTCCTGACTTAGACCATCCAGAGCAGGAAAATAATGCAAGAAAGATAAACGACCTAAAATGTGGAATAGCATTATCTCACAAAACGTTGGAGCATGATTTAAGTAATGCCATTGACGAGATAAATGATAATGATATTTATTTTAAAAATGCTGAAAAATTAAGCAACATATGTAGAAATTATAACGGAAGAGACAATATAAAAAGAATAATCGACAACTACAAACCAGTTAAGGGCGTATTTAATAAACCAGTCTCTAATTTTAAAATTTAATTAATATCTTTATTTTTATTCAGTTATTAATTTGGATATTTAAATATATAAAAAAGGAGAAATGCATTTTATAAAATATAGTTATTATGGTATTATTATAGTATTATATAAAAAAATAAATATATAAAATACATACATTATAATTTAAATAAAAAGGTGTTGTAATGAAAGTATGTGTTTTATCAGGAGGAACTGGTACTCCAAAACTTATACAAGGGCTAAAAAAAGTCATGCCGGAAAAAGATATTACTGTAATTGTTAATACCGCAGAGGATACATGGTTAGGGGATTTATATCTTTCTCCAGATATAGACACCGTTCTATATACATTTTCAGACCTTATAAATGAAGAAACATGGTATGGTGTAAAGGGAGATACATTTACAACTCATGAAACATTGAAAAAATTTGAATCCAATGATTTCAAAGAGTTCTTACGAATAGGTGATAAAGACAGAGCTCTGAAGATGCACAAAACCCACTATATTAACAAAGGTTATCCACTGTCAAAAATTGTAGATATGGAAAGGGAAATATTTAATATAAAGGCAAATATATTTCCCATGACTGATGATAATGTAGAAACAAAAATATTGATAAAAGAAGATGATGAAGGGGGACATAAAAATAAGATTCTTTTAAAATTCCATGATTTTTGGATTAATAGAAAGGGAAATGCAGATGTATTGGATGTATTTTATGAAAATTCCAACTATGCAAGTGCAGTAGATGGTGCATTGGATGCCATTGAAAATTGTGATTTTGTAATAATAGGACCTTCAAATCCTATAACATCAATAGCTCCAATATTAAGTATAAAAGACATTAAAAAAGCCATTAAGGATAAGAGGGTCTTTGCAGTATCTCCAATAGTTGGGAATAGTGCAGTAAGTGGTCCAGCAGGCGTATTGATGAGAGCAAAAGGGTATTCTGTGGATGCCGTAGGAGTTTATAAATTCTACAAGGACATAATCAACACACTTGTAATAGACAATGCAGATAAAGATAAAATAGATGGTATAAAGTGCAATGTTGTAGTCACAAATATCATAATGAACAGTTTAACCGATAAGATAAAATTGGCAAAGGATATAATTGTGGGCTATAAGTCATTAGATAAGAAATAATAAATTTTTATAAATAATATATATTTCTATAAAAATATATGCTTTATGAGGAGAATATATAAAAACGAATTAGGATAATAAAAATATTTAAATCATAAATTAAAAAAATTAAAAAATAAATTTATTAATGTGAAATGTTTAAAACATATTCAAAATAAAGAAAAGATTATAAAATATAATAAAAGATGATGATAGTTATGATTCAAATTACAGTTATACAGATTGATAATTACGGACCATGGACAGTTACTCCAAATCCACGAAGAGAAAGTGATTTACAAGCTTTGCAGTCAAGACTTTACTGCGATTTGAACCTACAATTCGGAGCTCATAAAGGTCTTGTATTTTATACTAGATTTGATAATCTTATAGCGATTACAAATGGTATAGATATAACCACTCATGAAAGAATTCAAAACAGTATTAAAAACAGATACCCCTTCACAGTAAGTATGGCTGTGGCATCTGCGAAAACACCATACGAAGCCCAAAAACTTGCAACGAAAAAGATTCAAGAGCATGGAAGTGCCCAAGATGAATATAGAAAGGAAATATTAGATGTTGCAAATGATTTTGTCTTTGATAATGGCTATGTCCAATTAGCTCATGTTGATATAAATAATATTACAAAAACATTGACGGATTTAGAAAATGCCTATGACACTTATATAAATGTTAAGGAAGTTCATTTAAAACTCATGCGGGAACTTAAAAAATATGGTGCAATGTGTTTTTTTATTGGAGGGGATAATTTCATGTGTCCATGCAATGGAATGAGCGAAGGTGATTTTATAAATATATTTAACGATATAAAAAAATCCACAGGAGTTGAATTAAAAGCAGGTATTGGAATTGGAAAAACAGCAGAATATGCTTCAAATATGGCAGATATTGGATTAGAACTTATAAGGGATGGAAAAACAGAATATCAAGTATGCACATTGAACCATGAAAACTATGATATAAAGAAAAAATCTGCAAGAAATTTCTTATGTCCAATTTAAGGAAAAAGGCATTTTATTAACAAAGTAATAATTAGAATAATCGAAATAATAATAATAAAAAATTGATAACATGTCCCCTAATAATCACAACATACTAAAATTATGTGAAAATAAAAAAGTTACCCTTGCACCAATGGCCGGGATTACAGATGGAAGTTTCTGCAAAAAATATAAAAATTTGTTTGGTATTGTTAGTATTGGTGCCTATGATTTAGACGAAGCCACTCAAATTGCCAGTGAAAAAATTGTAAAAAGGGGAAGGAAAGAATTCATATACAATTTAGATAAATTCGATGATTTAATAAAAAAGGAAATAAATGAGGCAAAAAAAAGCAACGCATTGGTTTCTGTAAATATTAGATTCAAAGACATTGAAAAATCTATAAGTAATATAAAAACTATTGGAAAATACGCCGATATAATCGAATTAAACTGCCATTGCCGACAGCCGGAAATTACAGAATTAGGCATTGGACAAAATCTCCTAAAAAAAGAAAATAATATTATTCTAAAAAATTTTTTAGAAAAAATAAACGATTTAAACTTAAATATTCCTGTTTTTTTAAAGATAAGGGCAAACTTTATACCTGTTGAGGAATTAATTGATAATTTAAATAATGTAAGGCATTATTTTAATGGATTACATGTTGATTGCTTCAATCCAGGTAAAAATTATCCTGATTTAGATTATTTAAAAGAAATAACATATAATTTTGAAGATAAAATTATCATTGGGAATAATTCCATAAATTCAATCAAAGATGCAGAGGAAATGTTGAAATACGCTGATTTTATATCTGTGGCAAGATGTGTTTTGAAGGGAAATATTAAATGGATATATGATTTAAATATTAAATATTAATTATATTTATATATGTGCAAAATATATCACAACCGAAATATTTATATAGTATAACTCCCTTTGTATAGTTTGCTCGTATAATGAAAAAGCGGCCTTGATGTAGCCTGGTATCATACGGCCCTGCCACGGCCGATACCCGGGTTCAAATCCCGGAGGCCGCATTCTTACAACTTATGGTCTTAGGTTCCAAAACGAGCGAAGCGAGGTTGGATTTTTGATGCAACTTTTTCTAAAAGTTGCGTTTGAATCCCGGAGGCCGCATTCTTACAAATATCATATGTGCGCCAGTGGTGTAGCCTGGTATCACTCTGGCCTTCCAAGCCAGTAACTCGGGTTCAAATCCCGACTGGCGCATTTTTTTTATTTTAAGTAAGTATATTTATAAATTTAATTATAAAAATACTAAAAAATGAAATAAAGTAATTTATTGCATACTTCAAATATCTATTTTAACTTATTTTGGTAAGAAGTCCTCTACCGTTATAATTCCTTCATTTCGCTTACGAAGTAAGTGAGCGTTAAATTTTCAAATTACCGAAAGGTTTCGTTTAACCCCGTTCATAAGAGAGAAGATAATTCACATTACATAAAAATGCATATTATGTGGTGTTTAATTTTTATTTTATTTTTTCATTTTTATGTATATATTTATGTCTATAAGGATTCGAAATATTCTCTTTAAACTCTCTTGCTTCGTTTGATATATTTTTGTTATAAATAGTTCCTATCCTTTCAACTGCATCCAGAATTTTTATTGTATTTTCAAGGTATGAATATATATCCCCCGAATAGGTTTGTAGATTGAAATTTTCATAGATAATCTTTGAAATCTGCGATGGAGTTTTTTTGTTTATCCTTAGATTTAATATATATTTTGAGAAATATTTTATTATATCCTCTTCAATCATACCTTCAAATTCTATCATCCACGGTAGAATCCTATCTCTTAAATCCCTATCGGTTATTTTTGAAATATTTTCCTTTACAATCTCAAAGGCATCTATAAACCTTGTTGGAATATTGGTATGAATTATTTTTGAAATCTTATTTTTTATATTATTTGGGACGTATAAATTCTCAAAGGGGTTTATTAGAGCAGTTAAATCCATAATTGGTTTATTTAAATTAGTTCGAATGAGCTCGGCATCCTTAGGATATAAGAATGATATTGCCGTAGTATAGCCATATTTTGTAATGTCTATTTTGTTGTTATAGGATTTTATCATATGATAGTCGTTTAATTTACCAATAATATAATCTAAATCGTGATTTCTCCCCATTAATGGAACCTTATTTAATTCATTTTTATTAACTGATGTATTGCTATTAAACGATTTTAAATATCTTTCAATAGAGCCCACACTGGCAAGTATCTGTTCCAGTTCTTCATCCTCAGTATATTCCACCACAACATCCTCAGCTTCTGAGCTCAGTAGTTTAAATGCCACTTCGTCCTCGGTGTTTCCCATTTTAGCATGGTATTTTTTACCAATTTCCACAAGCATATAGACCTTTCCCCTATCATGCATGCCTTTTCTACCTGCTCTACCGCACATTTGCTGGAATTCTGATGGATTAAGCCAATCTCCGCCCATGGCTAAACTTTCAAGAACTACTGTGGATGCTGGAAAATCCACACCTGCTGCAAGTGCTGCTGTTGTAACTACGCACATAATTTTTTGATTTAAAAAATTATCCTCCACCATTCTCCTTCTTTTATACTCCATACCCCCATGGTAGTAATCCGATTTTATTCCCTTTGTATTTAAGAAATTCGAAATATATTCCGCCCTTTTTCTTGAATAGGTAAATATTAAGCTCTGACCTCTAAATCCATATTTTGATTTTGTGTTAAACTCTTTTTTAACGATTTCTTTTATTAAATTTAATTTATTATAATCGTTTTTAGCAAAAATAATATGTCTTTCAAGGGGAACAGGTCTTCCATTATATATAACCACATTTGCATTGAGATTCTTTGCGAGCTCCTCTGGATTTCCCACCGTGGCGGACAAATATATCATTTGGATATTACTTTTTAAGATGTTTTTTAAATACCTCAACCTGCTTATAAGTCCGTCAAGGCGAGCTCCCCTCTCTTCCATATTCAATGAATGAACTTCATCAATTACAACAGTTCCTACCTCCCTTAATTTTCCAGACCTAACCAAAAAATCAATACCCTCATAGGTTCCAACAACAATATCGGCATTTATATCCGTGTTTATGAATTCTGATTTATCCTCTGACAATCTCCCCATACCTACTCTTAAACTAACAGTTAGCCCCATTTTTTCATAACGTTCTTTAAATTCAATATATTTCTGATTTGCCAATGCTACAAGCGGAACCAAAAATAATAATTTCCCCCTACCTTCCTTTAAATTTTTTATACCTGCCAATTCCCCAATAAGGGTTTTTCCAGAGGATGTTGCAGAGGTAATTATCAAATCCTTTCCATCCAATAAGCCTCCTTTAACGGCAAGTGTTTGAACTGGTAGGAGCTCCTTTATGCCTCTGTTTTTTATAATTTCTTTTAATTCATAGGGAATATTCAACTGGTCTATTTTATAGTTTTCTATTTTATCCTCTTCACTACCCGTTAAAACATCATATTTTGTTAAATCAGGGTTATCCAGGGGATTTTTCATAACAAATAAATCTATTACTTTATTTACATCTTTAAATCTTCGTAAAAGTTTTTCTATAAATTCCTCGTTAATATTCACTTCATGTTTAACTTCCTCTACTGCACAGTCAAAACATATATATTGGTTATAAAATCTGTATCTGTTGCTTTTATCTATTTCGTTGTATCTCCCTTTTATTAGACAGAATGGGCAGAGCTCTATGTAATCATATTTGATATTATTCTGTTTTAAAAAATCTTCTAATTTTAATGATTCTTCGTCATTATTTAAATAAACCTTTTTACTAGTTTTTAGGACATTCATCACTTTTGAAGGCTGAATTGGTTTTATGTTCCCATCTTTTTCCTCCTTACATTTATATATACTTAATTTAGTGTTCGTCCCTCTTAAAGTGCCGTAATATTTTATGTTATATATAAGGTCAATTATTTCGAGCTCTTGTTTTTGTTTTTTCTTTTTTAGTTTTCTTATTATAATCAAGATATCACCAAAATTAAATTATTTATATAAAAAGAATAACATATATCATATTTAATTAAAATATACTTTATCATAACTTTGGTGGTTTTATGATAAAAAAAATATGCTCTTGTAGAGGGCAGATTAGCTTAGAATTTTCTATTCTCATGTTTGCAGGCATAACCGCAGCAGCATTGCTTGGGTATTATATGCTAAAATCTGCAATAAATGTTAAAAATACAAACATAGAAATTATAAATAAAACATCTGATGCCACAATGAATGCATTAAAAACTGTAAATTAAGGGATATTATGAAATTGATAGGTATTACAGGAATGCCAGGTTCTGGAAAAAGTGCAATAATAGAAATAGCAAGAAAATACAATATACCAGTAATTTCTATGGGGGACGTAGTTCGTCATGAAACTATGAAAAAGGGATTGGAATTAAATCCCGAAAATGTAGGAAATACAGCAGTAGAATTAAGGAAAAAATATGGAAACGAGGCAGTAGCAGTTCCATGTCTTCAATATATAGAGGAAAATTATAATAACGAAGAAATAGTTATCATAGAGGGCATACGAAGTATGTATGAGGTTAAATATTTTAGAAAATTCCATCCATTAACAATTATTGCAATACATTCTTCACCGAAAACCCGATTTAACAGGTTAAAATCAAGAAAAAGAGAAGATGATGCATCAGAATGGGCTAAATTTGTTGAAAGGGATTTAAGAGAATTGGAGTTTTCCATTGGAAGGGTAATATCTTTGGCTGATTATGTTGTTATTAATGAGGGAGATTATGCTACCTATTTAAATAATTTAGAAAAAATATTAAAAATGGCTATGGAAAATGATAATTAATTATTTTATAAAAGCCCAACCTCGCTTCGGTTGGAACCTAAAATAAGTTATAAAAATGTATTATAAAAATACGAGCCCGGAGGGATTTGAACCCTCGATCACGGGGTCCGAAGCCCCGTATTCTATCCAGGCTAAACTACGGGCCCTTATCATAGGTAATATATATTTATTTTACATCCTTGTTATACATTGTCCTCATGGTATATAAATATTTATTGGTGAAAATGTGAGAGAACTCTTAATAATAGGTGTTGGAGGATTTATTGGAGCAATATTACGATATATAATAAGTGGTATTATTCCAGTTAAATTTGGATTACCCACAGGTACGCTCATTGTTAATTTAATAGGGAGTTTTATAATTGGTTTTATTATGTATTCTTCATTAACATTGGACATTTCACCAGAATGCCGGCTTTTAATCATTACTGGATTTTGTGGGGCATTAACTACATTTTCAACATTTAGTTATGAAACCTTTTCACTACTGGACGAAGGATATATCTTAAAATTTATAATAAATATACTTTTAAATGTTTTTGGATGTATTGGCATGGTTTATCTTGGGAAGCTGATTTCATTGATACTATTTAAATAGGTTATATATAATTACATTATAGAAAAGTAATAAATATAAAAAGGTGATTTCTTGAAGATTAAACCAGAATGTGCAACATGTATTGTAAGACAGGTCGTAGATGCCTCAAAAGAAATATCAAACAATGAGAAAGAACAGTTTAATCTAATAAAAGCCTGTTTGGGAGTTATAGAGAAAATTTATGGAGAAGATGCAGTTGCAGCATGGATGGGAACTACTGTTCATAGATATCTAAAAAAAATAAGCGGAAATCCTGACCCTTATAAAAGATTAAAAGATACTGCAAACGAAATAGCATTAAATTATTTGGAAAAATTGAAAGATGAGTTAAAACTATGTAATGACTATAATCCATTAAACAGGATAATATGTAAAGTTAAATTAACCATAGCAGGCAATGTTATAGATTTTGGACCATATAGCACAGATATAGATATTAATAAAAAAATAGAAGAAACACTAAGTGGGAAACTAAAAATAGACCATAGTAAAGAGTTATTGAATGATTTAAAAGATGCAAATAAAATATTGTATATCTGCGATAATGCCGGTGAAGTGGTATTTGATAAAATACTAATTGAAGAGTTAAAAAACTACTGCGATGTTGTAGTTTCTGTTAAAGGGGCCCCTATACTAAATGATGCCACACTTGATGATGCAAGAATTGCAGGAATTGATAAGATTGCAAAAGTAATTACAAGCGGAAATGACGCCATAGGTGTTAGATTAGAAGAATCATCAGAGGAATTCTTGAAAGAATTTAGAGAAGCGGACATAATTATAGCAAAAGGCATGGGCAACTTCGAAAGTTTAACTGAATATGACATCGAACAGCCAATATATTATATATTTAAAGCAAAATGTCTCCCTATCGCCGAAATGGTCGGAGTTGAGGTGGGGGATAATATACTGTTAAAAAATAAAAAATTAAAAATAAAAAATTAAAAATAATAATAAAATTAATTAGTTATGGTGAAAAAATGGTATCGTACAAAGACGCAGGAGTAGATATCTACAAAGAGGACAAAATAATAAAGGCATTGGTATCTCAAATAACATTTAAAAGAACTGACAGCATAAAACCAGCGGAGGAATTAAAAGGGCACTATGCAGGAGCCATAGAATTCGGCGATTATTATTTAGTTTTATGCACCGACGGTGTAGGCAGTAAAATGATTGTTGCAGAAATGGCAAATAAATTTGATACTGTTCCCATAGATATGATAGCTATGAATGTAAATGATGCTATATGTATAGGGGCAGAACCTGTGGCACTTGTGGATTATATGGCAGTTGAGGATATAAATGAAGACATAGCGAGACAAATTGGTAAAGGATTAAACAAAGGATTAAAGGAATCCAATATAAACTTAATCGGTGGAGAAACTGCTACACTTCCAGATATGGTGAAGGGAATAGATATTGCCGGAACTGTGCTTGCCATTGTAAAAAAGGATGAGGTAATATCTGGAAATGATGTAAAAAAAGGAGATGTAATTATAGGTCTTAGAAGTAGTGGGATACACAGCAACGGTTTGTCCCTTGCAAGAAAGGTATTTTTCGACATTGGAAAAATGGATATTAACGATGAACTATCTCATGGAAAAACTATTGCAGAGGAGCTTCTTACTCCAACAAGAATCTATGTTAAACCAGTTTTAGAGATGATTAAAAAAATAGATGTTAAAGGGTTAGCACATATCACAGGAGGAGGATTTAGGAAGCTAATAAGGTTAAATAAAAATGTAGTTTATTTAATTAACAATCTTCCAGAGCCTCTTCCAATATTTAAAGAAATACAGAGAATCGGAAATGTTTCAGACGAGGAAATGTTTAAAACATTCAACATGGGCATAGGATTTTGTATAGTGGTTGATAAAGAAGATGCTGAAAAGGTCATTGAAATCGCAAATCACCACAATATCCCCGCTTATATTATTGGGAAAATAGAGGATGAAATTGAAGTAAATGGAAAAAAAATAAATAATAAGGTAGTTGTTGAATATAAAAACAAAAAAATTATGATGGAATGAATTTAATTTATTTTTTTATTTTATAAAACCAAAAATTTTATATATTAGTAATAACTTAGAATTTTTATCAATAGGGCTGGTAGATCAGACTGGGAGATCGCCGCATTGGCTATGCGGAGGCCGCGGGTTCAAATCCCGCCCAGTCCATATATAAATTTAAAAATTTTATCCCCTATAACATTTATACATATATATATTTTAATTAAATAATTATATAAAAATATATTTTTATAAAAAAATAATAATTTATACTGACATAAACATAGGTTTAAAACTTTATATAATATGGAGATTTATTTATATATTACCTCATTAATAATAATGGTGATATTATGAAAATCTCAGTATATGGTGCAGGAAACCAAAACCTGTATGTAAATCAATTAAATCTTCCTAAAAATTATGGTGGGGAGGCACCTTATGGTGGAAGTAGAATTGCCATGGAGTTTGCAGAAGCTGGACATGATGTTGTACTTGCAGAAC
>NZ_WAKW01000048.1 GCF_015523155.1 Methanothermococcus sp. | reverse complement strand
TATTTCCATCCATCAATGGTCTGATTTTAACAGCTCAAAATTTTCCTTATTTTGCATAAAATACCTTAGCATTTCTCCTATATAAAACTTTCGAATCTCGAATCACATTGATTTTTTAAGTATATATAGTTTTAAGGGTGATTTACGACAGATGATTTAAGGATATTTTGCACTATAAACTAAATTTTATCAATATTTTTTTAAAATATTTAAAATCTACAAGGAACAATATAAAAAAACCAATTTTATCTTAAATCCTTTAAAAATCTCCATAATTTAATTTATCTAAATATATTAATAATACTAAAAATAACACTCATCTACGACAGGATTAAAATACTTATTTTCAAAAATAGAGGAAGTTTTAATGATTTTATTAAAAAATTAAAGATTATAGCTAGAATTAGACCTTACACATTCCAAAGCCCATTGAGGTTTTCTCACCAAATCCGCATTCATAACCAAACTTAATTAACTCATAATCTCCTTCAACCTTAAACACGAGCTCAGAACATCTATGGTATATGCCTTTTAATTCAACCCTTTTCTTTTTAAATGCTCTTATTTCAAAATCAAAATCATAATCGCATTTGCCGTAAAATCTTTCATACTTATTTATTAAGTTATTTTTAAAGTATTCGTAAAACCTACCATCATCAGGAAGGATATCGATTATTTTATCATTTTCTTTATCCCCCATCCTTAAATACACAGGAGATAATGTTTTTAATATTTTAAATTCCTCTGGAATTTTCTCAACGATTAAATTATTTGGCATGAATTTAATTCCCCCAACATCGAGCTCACCATAACAATTCAATAACCCATCAATAAAATTTTTCATAAATTCATCATCTGGTGAAGAGATGTATATATATGCCCGTCCATCTTTTGTAATTATTCCATTATTTCTATCCATTATCCTTCTTGGAATATTCAACCTCGAAAATGTGAAAAATTTATGCCTATCATAATCATGAAGTTTCTTTGAATACTCTGGATTAGAATTACAAAGCACATCATATATCGCAGATGCCAAATGATACTGATGATTAAATGGAATTAATTTTCCCTTTTCAGTTCGGAGCTCTAACTTTATCCTCATACTTGCTTCCCTCTTTTTATTTTATAGTATATCGGATTGAACATTCTTATCAACCCCTATGATATTTCTATCTATAAACTTCCTATCTTTTAGTTTAAATATTATTACGCTGTCAAGTTCCTTGTCTATTATATTCCTAATACCTTGTTCCACTTTTATAAACTCTGATTCAGTTAATTCTCCTTCAAACACACTATTTTGAACCCAATTTAACCAAACCCTTAAAAACTTTTTTATTTTATTTACTCTCTCAACCCCTACATCATAAACGATTATCACATACATATAATTCTCACCACCAAATTATAAAAGGTTCGTATTTTTCCATCCCTAAAACATGTTTTTGAAGTTTGTAGCACTCCAATCTTATTAACCTCTGATACGATACTTTTCTGCTTAGTTTTCTATGTTTTATCGTATTTTCAAGTTGTTTTTTATAATAACCTAAAAATAATTTTCTCCCCTCGTTATTTAACAGACAGCAATTTAAATCTTTCTCAAAATGTCCTTCCCTTATTATTTTCCTATTTATTAGATTAAATATTGTCCTATCCACCAACAACGGCTTAAAAACATCGGCAATATCAAGAGCAAGTGAAAACCTTCTATCTGACGGCTCGTGTAGGTAGGATATTGTTGGATGCAAATAGGTATTGAATATTTCAGTAATTACTGTGGCATACAAAAGGGAGTTACCAAAACTGATTAAGGCATTTATCTCATTGTGTGGTGGTCTCCTGCTTCTTTTTTCAAATTGAAAGTGATTTATTATCTTATCAAAATTTCCATAGTATTCATTCCTCATCAAAGCCTCAACAGACATTATATCAGTTATATTACTGGAATTATCCAACCTCTTCATTATGTCGTCGATTGGAAAATCAACCTTATATCTACTTAGATTTCGATAAATATTTTTAGCACTACCTTCAACGAATTTCTTTGCAAGATAGTTTCTTTTGTATTTATCTAAATAATGGCTGGATTGATGCACAACCACATTTCCAGAAAATCGCTCCCCCTTTGGATAGAAGCTCCCCACATACCAACCATTTCTATTAAAATAATGAATTGGAACATTGTATTTTGCCAATAATTCAACAACCTTTGAAGTATATGAAACTACACCGTAGCTGTAAATGGCATATATTTTTTCAACTGGAATCGGCGTTCTTTTCCCATTTTTATCTATAAAATATATTGTATTTTCTTTTCTTACAAGTTTTCCATCAGTTGTAATGTATTTATTCGATTTCACATTTTCCCCCTTATGAATAGCAAAATTCATAATATGCACATTTTTTGCAATAACTCTTTCTTTCAGGTTTTATAGGTTCATTATGGTTTATTATGTTTTCAATATCTTCGATAATTTTTATAATTTCTTTTTCGCCCTTTTCAGTTAATGTTATTTTTTCTACCTTATGTTTCGAAGGATAATTTAATATTCCAACAGCATCTATACCTAATTTTTTTAGATAATACAAATAATAGAGAAGCTGATATCTATCTGCTGTTTTCATTCTGTCGGATTTTTTGACCTCGTGAATTTCCAAAATTCCTTCATTATTCTTTATAAAATCTATGGCTATACTGTTGATAATCACATCTCTTTTTTCATTTTTGTATGAGCTCCTATGAAGGATATTGCCGAGCTCTACAATGTCGCTCTCTTTTTCCATCTGGATATTTTTTGAAAAAAGATAAAGTTTTGTTTTACAGATGAAGTAGTAGTTTATCTGAGTTCCTCTTATTTTAAGTTCCTTGAATGAATTTATTAAGTCCATAATATCCCTTTAAAGAATATCGCCATCATTAAATACCTCTATCAAATTAACTTTTAAATCATAAATTTCAATCCTTTTTTTGGAATATATAGGTGATAGCATTTCAATATCTTTTGTCAAATTTTCAAAAAATTCCCTATCATTAAAATATTTTCTTGCATGAATTTTCCATATCTCAAATTTTTCCATGAATATGTCTCCGATATAGTCAGAATATATAAACTTAAACCATTCGGCTTTATTTTTTCCACCAATAGTTGCTGCAGATATGACATCTTCTAATAACGAATATGTATCAATACCTACAACTACATTTTCCCGTTTATCCCTAAAATCCTCAATAAAAATAGTTTTAGTTTCTTTATCTATCTTAACAAATGCATTATTTAAGAGCCATATTAAATCATATTCTGTTTCTTTTCCACCATCATAGATTACTTTCCAAATAATGCTGTCATTTCTAAATCTTTTAAATGAATTTTTTATGGTTTTCCACCATTTTAATAGATTGTCTCTCACATCTTCATCAACGATATCTTCATCAATATCATCTTCAATAGCTTTCATCTTTTTATTTAAGTGATAAAATACCCAATAGTATTGAAATTTATCTTTTAAATTCTCTAAAATTTTTCTTCTATTGTATGATGGTTTATATAAATATTCTTCCATTGAGTTTATGACGCTCCATAGGATAGCTCCGCAGAATTTAGGAACTTTATCTTTTTTAAATTCCCTATCTTCAAAGGCATTTTTCATTAAATCCACAAAATCATAATAGTTTATCTTAATATTATCATTATCAATATTTTCCACCAAGTTATTGTATATTTTCGGAGTTATGGTGCAGTATATTTTGCATTTTTCTTTGCCTCTACCAACTCTTCCAATCCTCTGCATAAAATTTCTAAAATACATTCCAGAATCCATATAACATAATGATACAGGATAATTTACACCAACTTCTGATTTTGAAGTTGTAATTATAATATCGGCATTTTCCATTTGGTTACGATTATTATTTTCCTTTTTTTCTTTTGTTTGTAATCCTGTATCTACCCATATATTGATGTCTTCCTTCAATTCTCTTTTAAGTATATATTTAAAGTTCATGGCATCCCTTAACGAATCGAATATTATCAAAACCTTTTCATTTTTTGATAATGACGACATTATTTCCATTTTTACATTGTAATTTAGCTTTTCATTGGTTATTAAATATCCAAATAAACTTCTTTCAATATTCTTTGAGATTTTAATAAATTCGATATCTATCTCCCCTTGGATTGTTCTTCCACCACTATTGTTATCCAATGGTTGTATAACTATATTTGGCGTGATGGAATGTTCTTTGAAGAGCTCTATTAAATTTTCCTCAGGAGTGGCAGAAACAAAAAACCATTTTATTTTTTTAAAATAATTCCATAAAGATAAAAATAAAATTAAGATTGTTCCAAGCTGTTCCTCGTCATATATGTGATATTCATCAAAAATAATATAATCAAATTTATTAAAAAATTCAATCCAATCTGGGAAATTTTTCACATGTCCAAATCTATGATATCCACTATGCAATAGGTAATTTATTATATCTGGATTTGTTATAATAATTTCATTATTTTTTGTAATTTCAATTAATTCCTCCCCTCTTTTTCTACCTTTTTTTGTTAAAGAATTTCCAGTTAATATTGCTGTTTTTATCCCCAAATTTTTAAGAGTCTTTTCAATATCACTTACCAAAGCATTTGTGGGAACCACAATTAAACCCCTAGGTTTTGTAAAAAAGCCATTATCCTCAGCATAAATAATTGGAAATGAAAAGGAAAAAGTTTTACCTGCTCCAGTGGGAGCTGCGATAAAATTTACATTATTTAATTCAGCAATATCAGAATAAAAAATCTCTTGAAACTTGTGAAGGTTTATGTTGTATTTATCTATTGTTTTATTTCCAAAAGGAAGGCATTTTTTAGAAACAGTAATGTTTACGCACACCATAATACCACTTAACAACCTGAATAAAAATAAATAAAAAGGAAAAATTAAGAAAATAATCTCAAAACATCATCATCTTTACAATTGGTAATTAATATATAATTAGATAGAATAAATTTTATATTTTGATTTTCCCTCAATTTTATATCTTTTCCAAATATTTTTTTGATGGTGTAAAGATTTAACCAGAGCTCCGATTCATGACGATTTTTCTCTTCCAACAGTATCAAACATTCTCTGCCAGTTCCTATCCTTAGTGTGAATTTTTTTGGAAGATTAATGGAGTTATCATTTATCCACAATGACGCTTCAAATATAGAGCCCTCTTTAATTCCCTGTATGTGAAAATAATTTTTAAACAGACTTTTTCCCATCTTCTCAATGATATTTTTTCTAACCATGTAATCGGAAATTTCAGATGTCTTTCTAGCATATATTGGTGTTTTTTCAACTAATATTGGTCGTCCAATAGTCCAAAAAAAACCAAACTCTTTTATTTCTTCATAGTTTGGTTTATTTTTCATCTGATATGTGTATTCTCGTTTCATGGCTAAATTAAAATTTAATGCATAATCCAGTGCAATATCTCCTATGAACGGCTCAGTGGATGCCACACCTCCCTCTGTCCTATTGTATGAAAATAGTGGAGAGAGAAGAGTTATTTTATAGTGTTTAAGCATATTAGACACCTAATTCATTTACTAATTTCTCCACTTCTTTTTCTTTCAATATTTTGCACATTGCCATATAATTTAAACTGTCGTTTAACATTTTTAAATATAGTTGCCTAAGTTTTTCGTCATCATTTAAATATTCGTTTATTAAGGAATTAAACTCTTCTAATTTTTCATTTTCAATAACTATCGATGAATTTTCTTTTAATTTATCAATAACAAAGTTTTTAATATTTTCAAAATTAACTTCTCCTGTATATTCCTTAGATATTAAATAGGAAGATACAGCAGGTTCAAATGTATCTAATGCTATGGCTATAATGTTATTTTTCATGTTTGCATCCATCACATTTTGCTGAGCTCCATATCTTATGGTTTTTATATGGGATATTATTGCATGGAGAAAACCCTCTGGAGTAATGTCGTAAAATGTTAAAAACTGTGGAAAATATGTTCCTGGTTTTATATATTGGATTTCATATAAGCTCTGTCTTTGAGAACCTTTATCTTTATCCCACATTGTTCCTTCTTCACTTAATGCATTATGGGTAAATTCTTCTGTTATTTCATCCTTATCTCTTATTGAATAAGCCCATTCATATATTGCCCTTGCAGGTAAGCCTGTGGAATCATTAGATTGAGTCACTGAATCCCCAAATATTATTGAATTTGGATTTGCCAGTTGTTTTGACTCTTTTATAAAATTATACTCCAATTCTGGATGAACTACTTTGTATTTTCTACATAATATTAATCCTGTAAGTTTTTCCTTAGATTTCAACTTTCTTGATGGAATAACCACAGGCTCTTTATTACCTATGGATGTGCTTATAACCTCATCTGATTCGGTAGAACGGTTTATGAAATATCCCGTAGTTTCTCTAATGGTGGCTACTTTTATTACATTTGGAGTTCTTTTATCAAATTTATCTTGGAAATACTCTTCAGGAATTATAGAATATATTTTATTTCTAAACTCATCTACAATCTCTTTATTGTATGGAATATTAAATTCAACAGTTTCTTTCTTTTTTGCCATATTATCACCATATAGATCGTTATAAGCAAATATTCAACATTTAATATATATGTGGAAATAAATATGAATAATGTATTAGTTTTCTTTTTTAGAGTAATATTCATTTCTTTTTGCATCTGATTTTGTAGTATAATATAATCCAAACCCGTATATCCAATACCTTTGTTCCTTTTTAGAAGGGATTTTTCCTTTCCAAACACTTTCAAATAATTCATCATATAGCATATCACAGAATCTCTCTATCAATTCTTTTTTGCTTGAATATGGATATTTTCGATAAAGCATCCCCGCCATCAATGCTTTTATATTTTCCTTACTATATCCCTTTTTTACGCCAGTTTTCAACACCTCCAAACTTTCTCTAATCATGGAAGTTTTAGAGGAAGCACTTCTACTTGACCATTCTATTTCGGAAGCCATATCTGCAAGTTTTTCCAAAATATTCATTTTTTCACCGCCAATTCGTTTTATAACCTGATCTAGTTCAATACCATCCTTATTTATAAAGGATGTCGGATGGTCTAATTTAAATAGGTAGTAAAAAATTGCCATTGGATTATCGGCATAATCATTAATAAGAGAAACTACAATATTTGCAGATTTAGAACTGCCTTTTATTGTATATCCTAATCTCCATAGCAAATCAAACTCTTTTTTTACATTTTCGATTTCATCGATTCTCACCCTATCCCATTTTAGTTTTTTGAATGATTTGGGAGCATAATCAAATATTATAGTATCTTTTTTTATTCTATCTGGATTAAATGGATAAGTTAAATAAACTTTAAAACCTGTTTTATATACAAATTTCAATATATGATTATAAAATCTTATAAACTCAACCTGATTTGATATATTTACAAAGCCCATTAAAAATGGAGCCAGTTCCTCCTCACTTTTAACTCCAAATCCATATACTATGGAATTTTTATAATCCTCAATATCTTTTTTTAAGAAGTTTCCTAAATTCTCAGATATTTCTTCCACATATTTTGTTAATTTTTCATCGAGTATTGGAACAAAGTAATCATAAGCGTCAATATATACTGCCTTAAGCTCCCCTATTTCTTTCTTTTTATGATTTTTACCAAAAATTAATTTTCTTAGAATAATTTCGACTAAACATAAAGGACAAATATATTTTTTCTCATTTTTCAGTGAAACTACTGCCCTATTAGTAAATCCTTGAGAACTAAATCCAAAACATAAGTTTTCTGTTGCAGTTGTTGTGGCTTTTTTACCACATAACGCACAAATATCCTTTTTTGAACCTATTTCATAATTTAGATTGATATTTTTTCTTAAATTAGAATATTGTAATAATTCCAAAATGATTTCTTCTAAATTTATATTCTCGTTTCTGTATCTTTCAGTTATCAATAGAATCAAATCATTAACTAATTCGTCTTTTGGAATTTGTTCCTTAGCTTTTTCTATTAATATCTGATAGGTAATAGCCCCCTTATGTTCTGGAATGTACTTTTTCCTTAAATTTTCTTTTAGTTTTAAAAGTTCCTTTGAAGCTCCTTTTTTACTTATTAGTAATATCATTTTTAATAATACGAATCTTTCTAATTTTTCTCTATCTAATACTAAATCCCCAAATTTTTTTAGTATTTCATCTCTAATTTCTTTATCAGTTGGTAATTTTGATATTAAAAATTTTCTATGGTTTTCTTCTTTACTAATTAGATCATTAATGAGATTTTCAATATTTTCTTTTGTAGGACTTACGAATCTAAAAACATCCAATTGAGCTTTTTGGTTATCAATTGTGATAAGTTCTGATGAATATTTAATTATTACATTTTCTATTGCCTTTACTATTTCCTTTATTTTTTCATCTATTTCTAAATTCCCTTTATAAATAAATCCTCTTGGAGAAATAACATAACAATCTATAGTCTCTCTTAATATCTCAACAATAAATCTTACTAAAACTTCGTAGGGAATTTCATCAAAATAAATTATATTCACATCTACATGCTCTTTTAATTTTTTCCAAATTTTTAATAAATCCCCATATTCATTTATCGGAATAGAGATGGAATCTGCTAAATGGATAATTTCAATTAAATCATCTTTTATTAATCTATCAATACCTCGTCTTGCAGGTAATTTTTCATCTGAAATTGTAAATCTTGTTCTTTCCTCTGTTGCCAATACAAGGTACTTTATAATCTCCTTTTCTTCTTCATTTAGTTCAATTTCTAAATCCTTTAAATCATCTTTAAAATATTTCTCAACTGCTATTTTTAAATCAATTTCATTGTGCAGTTTATTTATGTCGTGAAATGTAAATGCAATTAATAGGCACTTTAAAAGCATTTTTATGTCGTCATCTTCATTATCTTTATTTATTAATTCTTTATCTATCCACATATTCTCTAAAACTTTTAGAGAGGGAATTATTCCATTTAAAATATGCATAGGATAACTCATATCTGGTAAATCTAATGCATTTATCTCCCCTTTTTTAATTTTATGCTCAAAAGCTCTTCCTCCTTTTGCAGGATATAATCCATATTTTTTAAATATTTTTATAAACACATTATTAAAATAAGATTTCGATTCTCTCTTAAAAACCTTTGATTTAAACACATCATTTGATTTTATTTTCACCATCATGCCACCCAAATTTAAAAAACTTTAATATATTATTGGATGGATTATAATATATAAACATAACTATTAACTAAAATGGTTAAGTATCGTGTGTTAATGACAATAGGTTAAACCATATTAAAAAAGAAAAAAAGAAAATTAGTTTTTTATTTATTTTTTATTTTCTCTGCGATTATGGTTTCTCCTGCATATACTCTGTCATTTTTCTTTACTTTTAAAATATATTTGTCCTTTGGAAGTATGACTGCGGTTTGGGAGCCTAGCCTTATAGAACCTATTCTCTGACCCATGGAAATGCACTGACCATCTTTAACAGTGCATATAGTTCTTCTTGCTAAAATACCTGCAATCTGGATAACTCCAATATAATCGCTCCCATTTTTAATAATAATTATATTTCGCTCATTTTTTTTGGACAAATCACCCATAAACGCAGGATAAAATCCACCATCTATATGTTTTATATATACTACCTCTCCTCCAACTGGAGCTCTATTAACATGGACATCAAATGGCGACATAAATATACCAATAACATAGGAGCCGTTTTTGTAGTATTTATCGATATCTTTTAAGATGTAGCTATTCCCATCCTTGTAAATTTTTGGAAGGCCGTTGTATTCTTCTATATATAATATATTTCCATCTGCTGGGGAAACACATAAGTTATTTCCATTAGGTATAGTCCGGTTTGGGTCTCTGTAAAAATAAACAGTAAATAACAAAATTGAACATACTCCAACAGCAAAAAGCTTTTGATAGGTTTTAATTTTTTTAGTTCCCATGTAATCACCAGTAAAAAAAATGAAAAAAATAATAATAAAAACTACATGTTAATTTTTACATTCCTTTATTCATTAGTAGGTTAAAATATATATATATATTATCATTTTTTGCAGGATAATATGCAGAACCTTAATTTATGTATTATTATACTATTTTTATTATATTTTTTTATTTTATCTTTTTTATTCATTAGCAGATAATTTCTTTTTTAAATGAGGCATTAACCCCCCATCACTTAAAATATCCATCATGAAATCTGGGAGTTTTTGACCTTTTAATTCTTCCCCTGTTGTAATGTTTGTTATTGTTCCCTTATCCAAATCTACCCTTAAAACATCTCCTCCTTTAACATGTTTTGTAATGTCCTCACATTCCAATAATGGAAGCCCGATATTTATGGAATTTCTGTAAAATATTCTTGCGAAACTTTCAGCAATTACCAATGATATGCCCAATCCTTTTAATCCCATCGGCGCATGTTCTCTTGAACTTCCAGAACCAAAATTTTTTCCACCTACAATAATGTCTCCTTTATTTGCTTTTTCTGGAAATTCTGGGTCTATTCCAGTCATGGCATATCTTGCCAGTTCCTCTTCTGTGGTATATATAAGATATCTTGCAGGAAGTATGGCATCAGTATCGACATTATCTCCAAAAACCCATGCTTTGCCTTCTATTGTTTTTTCCATTATTTCACCACCTACTTTAAAATTTTATTTATTTTTAGTTTCTATTTTTTATTATTTATTCTGTTATTACGCTGTGGAGTATATCCATATCGCATTCAATTTCAATAGGTCTTTCACTAGCCCTTATTGCAGCGTCAGGGTCTTTTAATCCATGACCTGTTGTAACGCATACAATTTTTTCATCCCTATCAATAGCATCCATCTCAATTAGTTTTATGAGTCCTGCTATTGATGCTGCTGATGCTGGCTCAACAAATATTCCTTCTTTTCTTGCAAGAAGTTTCTGAGCTGCTGTTATCTCTTCATCACTCACACTTTCTGCAAGACCTCCTGATGAATATATTGCATCAAGTGCTTTTGGATAATTTACAGGGTTTCCTATTCTTATAGCAGTTGCTATTGTTTCAGGATGTTCTTCTGGAACTATGGTTTTTAATCCTTTTTTAAATGCTTCAACTATTGGTTTTGCACCTTCCGCTTGGATACCAGTCATTTTTGGAAGTTTGTCAGTTATGCCAGTTTCCTTAAATTCTTTAAATCCTTTCCATATTGCACTTATGTTCCCTGCATTTCCTACTGGAAGAATTACTCTATCAGGAACTTCCCAATCAAGCTGATCACAAATTTCAAATCCTATGGTTTTCTGACCTTCTAATCTGAATGGGTTTATTGAATTTAATAAATATAATTTTCCTTCTTCTGCAAGTTTTCTTACCATTAAAAGAGCATCATCAAAGTTTCCGTCTATTTGGATAACTTTTGCACCATAGAACATTGCCTGTGCAAGTTTTCCAAGTGCAACATTTCCACTGGGTAATAATACAATACATTTTTTGTTAGATTTAGCAGAGTATGCTGCAAGTGATGCAGAGGTATTTCCAGTGGAGGCACACCCAACAACATCCACACCTAATTCGTTTGCTCGTGTAACTCCCATAGTCATTCCCCTGTCTTTGAAGCTACCTGTTGGATTTGCCCCTTCATTTTTCACATAGAGCTCCTTTAAACCGAGCTCCTTGGCAAGGTTATCACATTTGTATAATGGAGTTCCTCCCTCATGAAGTGAAACTATTTTTTTTGGATCTTTTACTGGAAGGTAGTCTAAATATCTCCAAACTCCAATTTCTCTTTTTCTGAGATTTTCTATTGATACTTTTTCCTTTAAAGCTTCATAGTTATATTTGACCTCTAACAAACCTCCACATTCGCAGGTATATCTCATATCATCAATGTCGTATTCTTTTCCACATACTATACATTTTTGAATCATTTTCTCAATCCTTTTTTAAATTTTTTTTTATTTTTTTATTTTTTATATTTATTATTTTTTTACATATTAGGTAAGTCATATATTCCTTAGGTTTATAGTTTTTTAATATATATAAATAATTTAGATATTTTTAAAATATATATTATTACTCTTAATTTTTTTATTGTTATATTTCAATTATATTTCAATATCTTATAAAGGTATAAAAAGTATGAGTATGATATTTTGTAAATTATAATTTATAATTTTATATAATTTACAATTTTTTATATATATCATTAATGGAAACTTTACAATGGTGAAATTATGGATATTGATAAATTAAAACAAAAAATATTAACAAAAATGTCTAAAAAAGAACTTGAAACTAAAATTAATAAAGTAATAAACGAAAGCTCTGGGTTAATGGATGAAAAGGCAGCAATATCTTTAATAGCCAATGAATTAAAACTAAACTTAGACTATAGTGATGAAGAATATGATTTTTCTATTGAGGATATAGCTGAAGGTCAGAGAAATGTAGAAATCACTGGAAAAATTATGGATATTTCTGAGGTAAAGGAATTTAGCAGAAAAGATGGAACAAGGGGAAAAGTAGGAAGCATAATTATTGCAGACAATACAGGTTCCATTAGATTAACACTTTGGAATGATAAGATAGAATTAATAAATGATTTAAAAAAGGGAGATGTTATTAAAATAACAAACGCATTTTCAAGAAAATGGAATAATAGGATTGAATTAAACAGCGGTTCTGATTTAACCATTGAAAAAATTGAAAATTATGATGAATCTAAATATCCTGTTGTAAAGGAATATTATACCATTTCAGAGCTCACTCCAAATATGCCCGCTACAATAAAGGGAGAAATTATCTCAGTCTATGATAAGAGGGAATTTTCAAGAAGGGATGGAACTATTGGAAGAGTAAAATCCTTCATACTAAAAGACGATACAGGAATAATAAGAGGTACCCTTTGGGATGATTTAGCAGAAATTGAGATAAATAAGGGAGATGTTGCTGAGGTAAAAGGTTATGTGAAGGAAGGATTAAGGGGACTTGATATAACTGTCAATACTATAAAAATATTGAATAAAGGGGAGGTTGCAGAAGTTCCAGAGGTGAATATATCGGAGCTCCCAAACTACAAGGATGATGTAGTAACTGTAAAAGGTAGAATTACCAACATTTCAAATCCAAGGATAGTTAAATTCGAGGATAGGGAAGTGGATGTTCAGGAAATTTATTTAATGGATAACACAGGAAAGGTTAGAATATCATTTTGGGGAAGAAATACCAATGTATTAAATGATATAAAAGAAGGAGATGCCGTAAAAATCACAAAACTCAAGGTTAAATCCTACACCGATTTTGAAGGAAATGAAATAATATCATTATCTGCACAATCTGATTCAAAAGTAATAAATGACGAATCTATCGAAGCTCCTGAATACACTGAAAATATAATTAAAATAGGTGAAATTTACAAGCTAAATGAAGAATCAAAAAATGATATTACAACAGTTGGAAGGGTATTGACTATATACGATATTAATGAATTTGAAAGAGGCGACGGAACTAATGGAAAAGTAAGAAATATGATGATAGAGGATGAAACTGGAAAAATCAGATTGGTGTTGTGGGATAAGGATACTGAGCTCGATATAAAAGAGGGGGATACTGTAAAAATAATTCATGGATATGTGAAGAATAATGGGGAATTTGTTGATTTAAACATGGGTAGATTTGGAAGAATTGTTGTCAATCCCGAAGGTTTAAATATAAAGGTAAATAGAAAGTTTATAAAAGAGCTTGAAGAAGGAGAAACTGCTGAAATTAGAGGGGCAGTTGTAGATTACAGGAAGCAGGATTTAATATTGCATTTGTGCCCAAATTGTGGTAAAAAAGTAGCGTTGGTTGAAGGCAAATACCGTTGTGAGGAATGCGGAGAAGTTGAACCAAGAGAAGTTGCAGTAACTACATTAATTGTAGATGATGGCACAGGTAATATTCCTTGTAGATTATATGGTAAAACTGTGGAAAGAATTACCAACACTCCACTGGACAAATTAAAAGATGCTAATTTGGAGCTATTGGAGTCACTACTTGGTGAAGAATATGTATTCTACGGTTTAGCAGAAAGAAGGTTTGAAAACCTTGAATTTTCAGTAAAAAGCGTAAGAAAACCAGATTTAGATAAAGAAATTGAATTATTAAAGAATTTATAAATATATTATTTATCATTTTACATTATTAGATTTTATTCATTATATATATTTTGATAATAATTTATATTATATTTTTTCTTTTTTTATGGATAACATACAGCATAATATTGGTGGAAGAAATGGATAATAAATTCATAGTGTTTGAAGGCATAGATGGAAGCGGAAAAACTACCCAGTCGAAACTACTTTCTGAAAAAATAAATGGAAAATACACCTTCGAACCTACAAATGGAGAGATTGGAAAGCTTATACGGAATATATTAAATGGCAAAAAATGCGAAAAAGAAACACTTGCACTTCTATTTGCAGCAGATAGGATAGAGCATACAGAGGAGATAAAACAAAATTTAAAAAAATCCCACATTGTTTGCGATAGATATATTTATTCTTCAGTGGTTTATCAGTCTATTCAGGGGATTGAATTGGATTTTATCATGAATATCAATAAATTTGCCAAAAAACCCGATGTTTTAATATTTTTAGATGTAGATATTGAAGAATCATTTAAAAGGATGGGTGGAAGAAGTAAAGAAATATTTGAAAATAGGGAAATGTTGGAGAAGGTAAGAAAAAAATATCACGAAATCATTGAAAGAAGATTATTTGAACCAAAATATGGATATATTCAAGTAGATACCACTGGAAAAGCCATTGAAGAAGTGTATAATGAAATAACAAAAGAACTACGAGAAAAAAATATATTCTAAACATTTTGTAATGATATTAATAATTTTATATCATCTCAAAAAACTCTCCAAGTGCAACTTTTTTATCGGTTTTAACCAATTGTGGTATTTTTCCAGATTTGCCTGCATATTCCCCAACAACAACAAAAACACCGTCTAAATAATCAATATCTTCTGCCTTTTCCAAACATTTATTCACCGCTTCATCCGGAGCTCCGGTGGCAAAGTTTCCTATACTCGTAGCTGCGGCATCTGCTATGCTACTTTCTTTTGCAAAAACCACAACTGCATCAGCGTTTCCAAGGCTTACAGAATGTCCAACAGTCCCCGAAGATGTGCATACACCATATCCTTTTGAAATTTTCCCTTTTTCTATTTTAAATCCAATCTGACCAGATAATGAAGATGTTCCAGCATATAGTCCAACCACAATATCTTTCTCAGCCCTTAGTGCTATATCTCCACCGTTTTCCGATATTATATTTTTGCATCCATATTTTACAGCATTTTCAACTACCATCTGACTTATGGTCCCTGCAACAGATGCCATAGGTCCAACATCTGCATTTTCTCCTGCCCTTGCCATTATCTTAACTATTTTCGGTGCATCAACACCAACCCTTACTGGAACATAGCTTGTTAGGAATTCAGGATGCCTTAATATATAATTTTCAAGATTTATTCTTTCCCTTAAAATGGTTTTTTTTGCAAGATTTATATATTTTTCTGCCTCTGTTTTTAAAGTTATATTGGTCTCCTTTATTGAAATTTTTTCATTAACCATGAACATAAAAATGACACCTTAATTTAAAGATTAAATTAAATATTTATTTTAATTTATTTTAAGGAATAATATAATAAGTTATATAAATAAAAAGATTATAATACTATTTATCTGTTTTTTATTATTATAATATTATATTAATTATATAACATACTATTATTTAAAATTGGTGGTTATATGGCTGAAAGAATAACTATGACTATTCAAAAAAGTCTTTTGAAAGATTTGGAAGACGTCATTAAGGAATCAAATAAATCAAGGTCCGAGGTAATTAGAGATGCATTAATTGATTATATAAAAAAATATGAGTGGCTTCATCAGATAGGTTCAAGAGCTGGGGAAATCACATTGGTATATCCATTAAATGTCCATAAAAAAGTTTTGGATGTTGAAAATAAATACATAAATATTATAGTAACCTCAATTAATTATATAATAAATAATGAATTTTTAAGAGTAATAGTTTTAAAAGGTCCAAAGGAAGACATAATTAAATTAACAGAGAATCTAAAAAGTATCAATGATATAAAATATGCTAAATTAACAACAGTTGGTTTTAAAAATTAAAACCTCCTCTACTATATCCATAATAGTAAATTATAAATTATTTATTTAGGTGTATAAATAATATTTAAAATATAGATTTTTATAAAAATCATAACCTATATATAGTTATATAATCTTTTTATATTGTATATTATGTAATAAGGCATATAAAATTTCAAAGGTGAGGGAATGTATATATCCGGCGCACAGGGGAAGATTTTGGTTCCTAAATACGAAGATGGTTTGATTATATTATCACTGTCAAAAGAAGACGGTGAAGAGATAGAATCCGTAAATATGGATAAGGAAACAACCTCATTATTGATAACTTTGTTGAATAGTGGTGTAATTACCGCAGAAAATATAAATAAAAAATTCAAAAGAGAAGGAGTAAAATTACAAAAGATACAGGATGTTGGAACTTGCTTTGCAAATGAAGGTAGCAGAATTTCGATAGCAATACTTCCAGCAGATGAAAAAAGAACAGCATCTATATTGGTAGGATTCCATAGAGAAGATAAACATTCATCAATAATAGTAAAACCAAAGAGAGCTGCCTATTTGGGTATGATATTAACAAAAATCATTATTTCAAATATTAAAGATTAAATAATAAATTTTTTTCTTTTTTATTTTATTTTTAATTTAAAAATTTAAATATAATATATTAATTTTTTTAATGATAATGTTTATATAATCTAATAGATAATAGCATATATTGTTAAAATGGTGATTTTATGCTCGGCATTTGCATGCGTTCAAAAATAGGAAAAATACCAAAATTACCTTTTAAAAATCCAGTTGAAAACCATACAAATTTTAAATATATTGACTGGGGACTTCATTACTATCCAAAAATAATAAAAAACGAGTCTATCATAGGATTTCACGCACCAATAATTAATTTAGGAAATCCAAAAGATAAAAATAAAACCTGTTTAATGGCTTTAAAAAATATACTCGATGAAATAAAGGGATATGATTACCTAACAATTCATTTGCATAATGGAAGGGAACCTGACAAGGATACTTTAATAAATAATTTATCAGAAATAAGCAACTATGCAAAAAGGAACAATATAACATTATGTATTGAAAATTTAAGGACGGGATTTTCATCAAATCCCAACAATGTAGTTGAAATGGCAGATATTTGCGACTGTAATATAACTTTTGATATCGGTCATGTGGCTTATAATGATAGGGAGGAATTCATTGATATTTTTTCCGACAGAATATATAACGTCCATGTGTATGAGCTCGAAAGAGATAAAATAGGACATATTGCACCAGATAATTTGGATAATTTAAGGCCTGTTTTGGACAAACTATTAGATAATAAATGCGATTTCTGGCTCATTGAACTTATGAAACTGGATGAAATTATACATACAAAAAATCTGTTGAAAAATTATTTAAATAACCACAAATAAGATATCTAAAAACATATAAATATAAATACATAAATATAATAGTGGTGAAATCTTGAATATAATTAAATATAATGATAATTTTATCGATTTCAAAAGGTCATTTAAAGAATTGGAACTTTCAAAAGAAACTATGGACATAATTAATAACGAAGGCATAAATTTAAAGGATATAGTAATTGGAGAATTTTCAGGGAGAGATAGTGCCGCAGCAATAATAAAGGCAATGGAAAATGATGATATAAATGTTGTTCTTCCAATAGTGGCATTTACTGGAACAGATTATGGGGATATGAATATATTTTATAGAAATTGGAAACTTCTAAACAAAAGGATAAATCAACTATATGAAAATAAAACTCTTTTGCCACTTCACTTCATGTTTGAACCAAAACTATGGAATGCATTGAATGGTAGGTTTGCAGTGACGATATCAAAGAAGTATAATTACTATACGCCGTGTGTTGGATGTCATTCATATTTAAGAATTATAAGAATCCCTCTTGCAAAACAGTTGAGCGGGAAAATAATAAGTGGTGAAAGAATCCACCACAACGGTGATTTTAAAATAGACCAGTTTAGAGAAGTTTTGGAGATATATCATAAACTATGTATTGAGTTTGATGTAGAGCTCATACTATCTGTAAAGGATGTAAAAGAAGGGGATGAGATAAAAGAAATTATCGGCTACAAATGGGATCAGGGTAAAAATCAATTTTCATGCGTATTCAGTGGAAATTATAGAGATAAGGATGGGAAGGTTATTTTTGATAAAGAAAATATATTGGGCATATTAAATGAATTTATATATCCATCATCAATTGAGATTGTAAAAAAAGGTTATGAAGGGGATTTTAGATATATTGAGATTGTAAAAAACTTTATTTAACATCTGTTATATTTTATATGTTTTTTAATTTTATATTTTAACGTTATTTTTTTAATTTTGGTGATATTATGAGAACCATTTTGATACTACTTGATGGATTGGGGGATAGAACCGCAGAAGTTTTAGGTGGAAAAACACCACTTGAATATTCTAAAACTCCAAATTTGGATAAACTTGCGGAAAAAGGCATGACTGGACTTATGGTGCCATATGGGGAGGGTATTCCATTGGGAACCGAGGTTGCTCATTTTTTGCTATGGGGGTATTCCATTGAGGACTTTCCCGGAAGGGGGGTTATTGAAGCACTTGGAGAAAATATGGAGATGGAAAATAATGCCATCTATTTAAGGGCATCCCTTGGATTCGTAAAATCTGATGAAAAGGGTTATTATGTAATGGATAGACGAACAAAAAACATATCAAAGGAAGAAATAAAGAAATTAATAGATTCACTGCCAAATTTTGTTGATGGATACGAATTTGAATTAAAATATTCTTATGATGTGCATTTTATATTAAAAATAAAAGAAGAAAATGGATGGATTTCTGATAAAATTTCTGATTCTGACCCATTCTATAAAGATAGGCATGTGATGAAGGTATTTCCTGTAAAGGAATTATGCAAAAATGACATGGAATATCGAAAAGCAGAGAGCACATGCAACGCATTAAATAAATATCTACTAAAATGTTATAAAATCCTTGAAAACCACGATATAAATATTAAAAGAAAGAGAAAACAAAAACAACCTGCAAATTTTCTGCTGACAAAATGGGCTGGAAAATATAATGAGAATATTCCTTCATTTAAAGAAAAATGGGGCATGAATGGGATTATTATAGCAAATAGTGCTGTTTTTAAAGGACTGTCGAAACTTTTGAAAATGAATTATATGGCTATTGAGGACTTTGAAACTGCGGTAAATACTGGAATAAAGTTAATAGATTATGATTTTGTCCATATCCATACAAAAGAAACAGATGAAGCTGCACACACAAAAAATCCTATGAATAAAGTTAAAGTAATTGAAAAAATTGATAATTATTTAGCCCCACTATTAAACATTAATTTGGATAAAAATTTAATAGTAATTACCGCCGACCACTCAACACCTTCTGTTGGAAGTCTTATTCATTCGGGGGAAAGCGTTCCCATTGTGGTTGTTGGAAAAAATGTCCGATTTGATGATGTTAAAGAATTTAACGAAATAGCATGCTCAAAAGGTCATTTAAGGATATTTTCAAAAGATTTGATGAATGTTATTTTGAACTATACTGACAGAGCTCTGCTTTATGGTTTGAGAAGTGGGAGCTCCATCCTAAAATATATTCCAAATGATGATGATATTGAGCATTTAAAAGAATAATAAGTGAAAAAATGCCTAATGCATATGCCCATTTAATTTTTGAAAAGTTATTTTTGGAACCGTTGGGAGACAAAAATCGAAGATTTTTGGAAAATTATAAAATCACAGATTTTGATAGTGTAAATAATAATAAAAAGATTATAAATAAAATAATAAATAATATTGATTTGGACAACTTTTATTTTGGCTGCATAATTCCAGATATAAACCATATTTCTAACTTGGAGAGGAGGATTACGCATTTTTATGACAACAATGTTTTTGAATTCTTTGAACCAAAAAATAGAGTAGAATATTCCTTTTGTTTGGGTTATGACTTGCATATAAAAATCGACAACTTATGGAAGTATAATATACGGTTAAAATACAACATATCCCTTGAAGAAAATTTAAAAATATATGATTATCTTGATTATTTTTTGAAAAAGAAATATGATATTGGTTATAATTATTTTAAAAAACACATTTTAAAGGGTAATTGTGATTTGCTGAAAAAATTAAATATAAATAAAAAATTATGTGAAGAATGGAAAAAAAGATGTATAAATGATGAACTTAAACCTAATGATAAAAATAATAAAAATAACACATATGAAAAACTGATAAAAGAGTTTTTAAATCTTATGGGCTAATTTTAAAATATTATCTTTTTCGATATTAAATAAAACTTCGTCCCCTTCTTTAAAATCGTTCTTGTATTGTGAATTTCAGAAATTAATATAATGGTCATATAAAAAAATATATATACTAAAATGAGAATAATTTATATTGTAAATAATAAAAGAATTAAAATAAAAAATAAGGGGGAATAATATGAAAAATGAAGTCTTTGTAGGAGAAGGAATGAAGTATGTCAAAGAAGATTGTCAAGAGTTATATAAGGCAATTGTTAAATTAAACGACGCAGTATATTCTGGAAAGGTTTTGGATTACAAAACCCAAAAGTTGATAGCAATAGGTATTGCAGCATCAACAAGAGATGAAAAAGCAACTAAAAAACAGATGGCAAGTGGAATGGCTGAGCTCGGCATTACAAAAGAGGAAATATGTGATGTTTTAAGGGTAGTATTATTAACATCAGGTATGCCTGCATTCACAAAAGCTATGAAAATATTGTATGAATTATAATCGTAGTATTTTAGCATTAATTTGACGAAATTCGAAGGGTTAAATATTTATTAAATATACTACAAAATATGTAATTGCATAATTGTAATATATATGTTAGGACAAAAAAGGTGATAATATGGGTTGTACCGATGCAAAAACCATAGTAGAAGGAACAGATTTTGAGAAGAAACACACTCCAATGATTGAGTGTAAAGATAAAGTAAAGGCGGGGGAAATTTTCGAGGTTAAAATTCACACCGCAGGAGTTGAACATCCAATGGAAGATGGACATTTTATACAATTTATAGGACTTAGGATAGGAGATATTCCTTTGGCAAGAGTAGATTTAACACAATATGCTAAACCAGAGGTAGTATTTTATATAAGAGCCCCATCCGAAGGTCATGAGGGCAGCGTTATGAAATTGACTGCATATATGTATTGTAATTTGCATGGAATTTGGAAGTATGAAAAAGAGATAAAAATAGAATAAACAAATGAATAATTAAAATATATAAGTTGGTGATATTATCTGCTAAAAATCAGGGATTTTTAGATTAATATCACCTAAAAATAAAAACCGGTGATATTATGGCTAAATATCAATGCATGTGTGGTTGGATATATGATGAAGATGAAGGGGAACCATCTCAAAGCATAGCTCCTGGAACAAAGTTTGAAGATTTACCTGATACATTTAAATGTCCTCAATGCGGTTTGCCTAAGTCTGCATTTAGGAAAATATAAAATGTTGGTGATATTATGTTAATCGAAGTAATTACATCTCCTCAATGCCCTCACTGTCCTACTGCTAAAAGAGTAGTTGAAGAAGTTGTAAAGAAAGTAAGCTGTGATGACATCGAAGTAAAATATATCGATGCAACAGAAGATCCTGGAACTGTGAAAAAATACAACATAATGGCAGTTCCAACTATTGTCATAGATGGGGAGGTAGCATTTGTAGGGATTCCTTCAAGTGAAGAACTTGAAAAATACCTAAGAGAAAAATTAAATAGGTGAATTATGGTAGTTAAAGATAAAGTGCTAAAAGCTTTAAATGAACAGATAAATAAAGAGCTCTTTTCGGCATATCTATATCTATCTATGTCTGCCTATGCCGAATCCATAGGATTAAAAGGATTTGCCCAGTGGCTCAAAGTTCAATATCAAGAGGAGCTCGACCACGCTATGAAATTTTATAATTATATAATAGAACGGGGAGGAAAAATAGAATTGGAGTCTATCAACAAGCCAAAAAATGAATGGTCATCAATATTGGAAGTTTTTGAAGATGGATACGAGCATGAGAAGTTTATATCAGAATCTATTAATAATCTAATGGATTTAGCAGTTTCTGAAAAGGATTATGCTACAATGAATATGCTACAATGGTTCATAGATGAGCAGGTTGAAGAGGAATCTTCGTTTTTAGAAATTGTGGATAAATTAAAACTATTAGATGGGGATAAAAGAGGTTTATTTATGCTCGACAAAGATTTGGGACAGCGCACCTATGTTCCATTAATTTCTCAAAATTAATATTAAATTTAATATATGGTGAAAATATGACTTGGTGGAAATGTTCCAACTGTGGATATGTATTTGAGTCTAATAAAGTGCCTGAAAAATGTCCAAACTGTGGAGAAAAATGCACTTTTTATGATGTAACCTGCTATACTCCTGAATGTGGATTCAAAGGTTATGACCCAAAATTGGTTGCAAGGTCGCCAAATAAAGAAAGCAAACTTTAATTTTAATAAATAAATATAAAAATAATAAAAAAATTAAAAATATGGAGGGATAATGTATGTGTGAAGATATATGCTGCATTGAAAAACATGGAATTCCAGTAATAGGAGAGAAATTTCCTGAGGTAGAAGTTAAAACTACACAAGGAATTATAAAATTGCCAAATCATTTTGAAGGTAAATGGTTTATTTTATTCAGCCATCCTGCTGATTTTACCCCAGTTTGCACCACGGAATTTGTGGCATTTCAAAAGAGATATGACCAATTTAGGGAGTTAAATACTGAATTGATAGGTTTAAGTATAGACCAAGTATTCAGCCACTTAAAATGGATTGAGTGGATAAAAGACAATCTAAACATTGACATTGAATTTCCAGTGATAGCAGACGATAGGGGGAAATTGGCTGAAAGATTAGGCATGGTAAGCCCATATAAAGGCAATAACACAGTTAGGGCTGTATTTATTGTGGATGATAAGGGAGCTATTAGGGCAATATTGTATTATCCACAGGAGGCTGGAAGAAATATCGATGAAATAATAAGATTGGTTAAAGCACTTCAAACATCCGATAAAGGAGTGGCACTTCCAGCAAACTGGCCTAACAACGATATAATAGGGGATAAAGTAATAGTTCCACCTGCTTCCACAGTTGAAGAAATGAATAGTAGAAAAGAAGCGGCTGAAAAAGGAGAAATAGAATGCCTTGATTGGTGGCTTTGCTGTAAAAAATTAGAGTAAATTATTCATTATTTAATTTTTTGTTTTTTTGGTGAATAAAAATAGTAGAACTTAAATTAGCCTGCAAATTAGATGACAGTTGTGAAAAACCAAAGTATAGGAAGTATAGGTGTAAAGTTTGCGGTTGTATGACCCGTTAAAAGGAGAAGACCCAAGCCAAAATATCTCCCCAAAAACTCCATTTGAAGAGCTTCCGGATGATTGGATTTCCCATTTGCAGAGGTAAGTAAAAGAGTCATTTGAACCATTGGATGAATTAGTAGAATTTGACTGAGGTGAAGTATGAAAGAAACAATTACAAATTTAATAAGGGCATACATCGGGGAAAGTTTAGCTAGAAACAGATATACCTGCTATGCAAAGATAGCAAAAAGTGAAGGATATGAACAGATTTCAGAAATATTTTTACTAACAGCAGAAAATGAAAGGGAACATGCTAAATGGCTGTTTTATTTAATTACCGAATTAAAAAAGAAATACAATATCGATGGAGATTCAATAAAGGTAGATGATATTGAAGTTCCAGTAGTTTTAGGAAATACTGCTGAAAATTTAAGGGCTTCAATCGAAGGGGAACATTACGAATATACTGAAATGTATCCAAAATTTGCCGAAATAGCAGAAAAAGAAGGACTAAATGACATTGCAGAACGATTAAAGGCAATTGCAATTGCTGAGAAGCATCATGAGGGAAGATTTAAGAAATTATTAAAAGAAGTTGAAAATGGAACAGTATTTAAGAAAAATGAAGTGGTTGAATGGACATGTAGGAAATGCGGATATACTCATGAAGGGGATGAACCACCGGCGGAATGCCCTTCTTGTAGTCATCCAGGGAAGTATTTTGAAATATTGTGTGAAAAATATTAAAAATTATTGTTGCAATTAAATAAAGTCTAATTAGGGGGTGATATGTTATGAAAAATGCATTTTTAGTATTTTCCTACATGCACAACGATAAACCGAATATGCCAGTAATGTTGCATGTGTTGCTATTTGCAAAGGAGATGAAGGAAAAGGGGGACGATGTGAAAATAATATTCGAAGGTGAAGGTGTTAATTGGGCTAAAGATTTGTTAAATGAAGAACATCCATTTTCAAACCACGTTAAACCATTAATAGACAATTTTGTAGTTTGTGAGGCCTGTGCAAGTATATTTGGCGTATTGGATGATATAAAAGATAAATTAAATGTTGAAAATGATTTATTTGGACATATAAGTTTAAAGAAGTACTTGGATGAAGGTTATAATATAATTGAAATTTAATTTAACCTAACTTAACTATTATTTGACATATTTTTCTATTATTAATTTTTTATTTTTTATTTTATATTTTTAATTTATAATAATTATTTTAAATAAATTGGAGGGATTATTATGAGAAGTTCAAAAGATTTCAATCCTACAATATCTAAAAAGATTATTGAAGCTGGAAAAGATATATTAGGGGAAGAGCACATAAAATCATTCCAAAGATGCTATCAATGTGGAACATGCACAGGTTCCTGTCCAAGTGGAAGAATAACTGCATTTAGAACAAGAAAATTAATAAGGTCTGCAATGTTGGGGTTAAAAGAGTGTATAGGTGGAGAAGACCTTTGGAAATGTACAACCTGCTATACATGTTATGAAAGATGTCCAAGAAATGTTAAAATAACAGATATAATAAAATCAATGAGAAATGTTGCTTGTCAAATGGGATTGATAGCCGAGGCACATAGAAAAACCACATTATATGTTTATTTAACCGGTCATGCAGTTCCAGTAAATGACGAAATAAAAAAAGTTAGAAAGAAATTGGGATTATCTGAGGTTCCTCCAACAACTCATAAGTATCCCGAAGCATTAGATGAGGTAAGAGGCTTGATGGATGATATGGGGCTCTGCGACAAGGTTGGAATTTGTCCAACAACAAAAAAATTAAAAGAATTAAAACCTATAAAATGGGAAGATTTAAGTGAATAGGTGATTTAATTGGTAGTTAAAATAAAAGATAATATATATTGGGTTGGTTCAGTAGACTGGGAAGTTAGAGAATTCCATGGATATGAAACTTTAAAAGGGAGTTCTTATAATTCATACTTAATAGTGGATGAAAAAAATGTTTTAATTGATTCCGCAAAACATTATATGTTTGAAGAGTTAATAGAGGGTATTAAAACAGTAATTGACCCAAAAGATATTGATTATATTGTAGTAAATCATGCAGAAAAAGACCACAGCGGATGTATTGGTAAACTTGTTAAATTATCAGATGCAAAGGTTATTACAAATGAGAAAGGGAAAGAAGACCTAAATTTACAATTCAATACAGAAGATTGGGAGTTTATAATAGTAGATACAGGGGATGAGATTAATATTGGAAAAAGAACTTTAAAATTTATAAAAACCCCAATGCTTCATTGGCCGGATAATATGGTCACATACTGCATTGAAGATAAAATTTTATTCTCCAATGATGCATTTGGACAGCACATAGCTACATCAGAGCGATTTGATTATGAAGTTAGCTCTGATGAGCTTTTTGATGATGCAAAGGAGTATTTTGCGAATATATTATTGCCTTATAAAATGCTTATACCTAATGCAGTGAATGCAGTGAAGGGTTTAGATATTGATTATATTTGTCCATCCCATGGTATAATATGGAAAGAAAAAGTGGAAGAGATATTAAATTATTATATGAAATGGTCATCGGATAATTATAAAAATAAGGCAGTAATAGCATACGATACCATGTATAATTCCACTAAAAAAATTGCACACGCCATAGGAAAGGGGTTATCGGATGAAGGTGTTGAGGTAAAGATATACAATATATCTAAAACCCCAATGAATACTATAATGAGGGAAATAATAGATTCAAAATATATATTAATAGGTTCCCCAACATTAAATTCAAATATATACCCACCAGTTGCAATGTTTTTAGCATATATGGAAGGGTTAAAACCAGATAGTAATAAATTAGCCGTAGCATTTGGTTCTTATGGATGGATGGAAATGGCAACTGATATTATAAAAAAATCCTTTGAAAAATTAAACTTTAAAGTTATCGATGATGAATGCTTAAAATGCAGATTTGTTCCAAAGGAAGAATATATTAAAAAATGTTATGAATTTGGAAAAAAATTATCAAAAATAACCCCATAATTTTCTATTTGAAATAAACTATATAAATTATAAAATTTAATATAAAATATTTATAAAAAATAATAATTAATTTAAATATGAGGTGTTGATATGATAACAACAAATCATCCATTATATGAAGCATTAAAAGATATTCAAGATTTTAAATTAAAAATAGCTGAATTTTTTAAAGACAAGGATGTATTTCCCATAAAGAGCAAAGTTGAGTTAGCAAACGCATTGCCTTGTGGTTTATCATTGCCTTGCGGGGATATTGAAGCAGGGGAGTTGGTTAAATTAATGACTGATGCGGATTTTCCAATAAAAAATCCAGAAGATCTGGCTATAAAGTTATCTAACAAATGTGTAATTGAAAAGAAGGAAAAGGAAGAAATATAATTAATATTTTTATTTATTTTTATATAATAATTAATTCATTTTTTTATATATTTAAATAAGGTGAAATAATGAAAATCTTTGGTATAAGTGGAAGTCCAAGATTGCAGGGAACTCATTATGCAGTGAATTATGCATTGGATTATTTAAAAGAAAGGGGTTGTGAAACTAAGTATTTTTCAGTTGCTCGAAAAGAAATAAAATTCTGTATGCACTGCGATTATTGCATAAGAAAAAAAGAGGGCTGTATTCATAAGGACGATATGAATGAAGTTTATGAAAATTTAATATGGGCAGATGGCATAATAATGGGGACACCAATTTATCAGGGAAACATTACGGGACAGTTAAAAACCATAATGGATAGATGCAGGGCAATAGTTGCGAAAAATCCAAAGGTTTTGAATGGTAAGATTGGAATGGGTATAGCAGTTGGAGGAGATAGAAATGGCGGGCAGGAAATAGCTTTAAGAACAATCCATGACTTTTATATAATAAATGAAATGATTCCAGTAGGCGGAGGTTCATTTGGTGCAAATTTAGGTGCAACATTCTGGTCAAAGGATAAAGGAAGAGATGGTATTATAGAAGATGATGAGGGATTAAGAGTTTTAAGAAAAACCTTAAATAAATTTTTAAATAGGATATCTAAAAAATAGAGTAAATGTATTATATTAATATAAAATTTAATATAATAGTTAATTTGAAATATTAAATAAAATAAAAAAGGTGCTTTTATGGTTAAAATTGCATGGGGCATTACAGGATGCGGAGATAAAATAGAGGAAATAGTTCAATTGATGATTGAGTTAAAAAATAAACATAATTTGGATATAGATGTATATGCATCAAAAAGTGCCAGGGTTGTTTTAAAGTGGTATAAACTCTGGGATTTGATGATGGATGAGTTTTATGATATTAGGGTGGAAGTAAATGCAAATGCTCCCTTTTTACCGGGAAAACTGCAAACTGGGAAATATGATATGTTTATCGTAGCTCCGACAACTGCAAACACCGTTGCAAAGGTGGCACATTGTATTGCAGATACACTCATTACAAACTCAATTGCTCAGGGCATTAAAGCTAGGGTTCCGACATATATTTATCCACCAGACAACAAAATTGGAGAAATTGAAACAATAATCCCCGGTGGAAAAACTTTAAAGTTATATATTAGAAAGGAAGATGTAGAAAATGTTGATAAATTAAGAAAAATGGACGGTATAACAATTTTGGATAGTGTAGAGGATATAAAAAAAGTTATTTTGAGATATGTTGGTGAAGAAAAAAATAAAAATTTATAAATAAGGTGATTAGATGCTAAGTATTGAAGATTTATGTGTCAAAATAGGGGATAAAGAAATTTTAAAAGATATTCATTTATACATCGATAGTGGTGAGACTCATGTTTTATTTGGTCCAAATGGAGCAGGCAAATCAACATTAATAAATACAATACTTGGAAATCCAAAATATGAAATTGTAAGCGGTAGTATTTATTTTAAAGGAAAGGATATTACAGACATGCCAATGTATGAAAGGGCAAAACTTGGAATAGGTATATCCTATCAAAGTCCGCCAGCGATTCCGGGGGTTAAACTGAAAAATCTATTGGAGATAATCACCAATAGAGATTGGAGTGAAATTGAAAAAATGGCTGAAATATTAAATTTTAAAGATTTCCTTGAAAGGGAGGTAAATGTTGGATTCTCAGGCGGTGAGGCAAAAAGGTCTGAAATACTCCAAATATATGCTCAAAATCCTGATTTTATAATGTTCGATGAGCCAGATAGTGGTGTAGATGTAGAAAATGTGGAATTAATTGGAACCATTATAAATGAATTACTTGATAAAAACAAAATGCCAAGTGATAGAAAAAAATCTGGTTTAATAATTACACACATGGGTCATATATTAAACTTTATGGATGTAGATAGGGCTCATGTTCTTTATAATGGAATTGTAGCCTGTTCAGGTCATCCAGAAGAAATTCTTAATAACATAATTAAACATGGATATGAGAGGTGTGTAGAATGTTATCAAAAGAAAGAGCACTAAAAATAAAGGAAATTGCTGAAAAATATAGAAATGTTCCAGCACCATATGGGGAGGATATAAACCTTGAAGAATATAAAATAGAAAAAGGCGGTATATCGGTGGATTCATTGATGGAGCTTGATGAGGGGTATAAATCCAAACTTGAAAGCATTGGTATAGATATTGAGGAGAAAACCTCAGCAGGTTCATACTTGCAGATAAACAATAAGGCAGTTTATTCAAAAACAGACTCAAAAATTGAAATGATGCCAATTTCCGAAGCCCTTAAAAAATATAATTTGGATGATTACCTATGGAATCTCGTTGAAATTAAAGACAAATACACAGCAAGAGCAGCATTGGAATTAACCGAAGGATTTTTTATAAGAGTTCCAAAGGGCGTTAAGGAAACAATACCTCTTCAAACATGTCTTTTGATTGGTGAGGAGAGCTCATCCCAAAACGTCCATAATATTATAATTGTTGAAGAAGGGGCTGAATTAAATGTAATTACCGGATGTGCTACTTCACCTCATGTAAAATCAGGGCTACATATTGGAGTTTCTGAATTTTATGTAAAAAAAGATGCAAAATTAACCTACACTATGATACATGATTGGGGCGAAAATACCCATGTTAGACCAAGAACTGGTGTGTATATTGAAGAAAATGGAGTATTCATAAGCAACTATGTAGTTATGACTGAGGTAAAATCAATTCAGAGTTATCCAACCGCATACTGCGTAGGAGATAATTCAAAGGTTACATTTCAAACAGTAGCCTATGGAAAGGGAAATTCAAAAATGGATTTGGGTTCAAGGGTTGTTTTATCTGGAAAAAACAGCAGTGCTGACATGATTTCAAGGACTATCGTAGTGGATAATGCTGAAATAATAGCAAGGGGACATCTTGTTGGGGAGAGTGAAAATGTGAAAGGACATTTAGAATGTAGGGGCTTAATTTTATCTGACAATGCTCATCTTCATGCAGTTCCAGAATTGGAGGCTAAAAGGACAAATCTTGATTTAACACATGAGGCTGCTGTTGGAAAAATTGCAGAAAACCAGCTGATGTATTTAATGTCAAGAGGTTTAACTGAGGATGAGGCAGTCTCTTTAATTATAAAAGGATTTTTAAATGTGGATGTATCGGGGCTTCCACCAAAACTTGCAAAGTCTGTTGAGCAGATAATGGAAATGACCCTTGATGCATCCTAAATTAATTCCGTTATATATTTTTAAAAAATTAAAGCATGTTGTATCTTCTTTTTATACCATCGTATAAATCTATTACATTTCCATTTAAAAAGGCAGACATTGTATATATCACTCCAGGGGGTAATATATTTGTGGCAGTTCCTTTTTTAACAAAGTATAAGTTATCAAAACTTAACAATCCGCCAAATATCAATCCTGCCAATTTTGATAGTTCCTTCAATTCTTTAAAGGTAATAATTACAACAGGGTCATCCGTAGCAACGCCAGAATACCCAACACCATGAATCTTTTTTGGTTTATCTGAAACACTGGAATCTACATCGAAGCCGTATTTTCTTCCGATATCTTCAACAAACAATGCCATTTCATTTACAATATCCTCCCCCCCATATGTATCAAAGGAGATAATTAATGCATCACCATAGTTAGAACCTGCCTTTGCCACTGCATAGGATATGCCTTCCCCCGCATCATTGGAGTTTTTTGAAACTCCATCTAAATCCTCAAAACCTTCGGCATGTTTTCTTAACAATTTTATAATACTTTGGTTAGTCTCCTCAATTAAATTTTCAGGAACAAAAGAGGTAATTACAATATCATCTCCTGTAACATTTGAAAGTGAGGATTTTACATTTGGAGGTATAACTAATGGCAGTTCTCTGTTTATTTTTTCATTTACAACGGGATTTGTTTTTACATCATTTGATGAAATATCTACACCTATTGAAGTAATATATTTTTTCATAACTACCATCTACACCTATTATAATATATTTTATTTCTTAAAAATAATTATCTTAAAAAATTATAAAAATTTTATATATTAAGGCCAGGTGATTGCCTTTGGAATTTCTGGCATTTTTCCTATTTTCTTTTGCACCATTTCAGGCCAATCATCATAATTAAATCCATATTGTGCCAAGAACCCAATTACCCATCTTGTTAGACCATACCCTGTGCATCCAGTCCATACTTTCCTTCCCCTGTAATCTCTTATACCAAATCCTTCAACAAAATGAGTTCCATGGACATTTGCAGAGGTTACAGCTACTCCTTTTCTTTCGTCCCTTATATGTGGTAGCCATAATCTCATTTCATACTTAGGGACCTCTGGAAACTCTATGTGCCTATTCTCTTTTTTTCTACCTTCAAGATAGAAGGGGTCATCTCCAACCTCTGTCCAATATTCCAAATCAAGTTTTTCAGCAAGTTTTTCAGCATATTTTAATGTTTTATCCCTGGTTTTTTCAACAAATTCTGGACTTCCCATCTCTACACATTCTATCCTTAAAAACTCATTAACTCTATCAAGTCCTTTTGCACCGCCACCTTCCCATCTGTATGTCCATCCACTTCTATCTACAAACTTTACAGGTTTATCTATATCCACGAGCTCATGGTCAAAGAATTGATAGAATGGCTCACATTGGGCTGGTGCCAAAACATACCCTGGATTTCTCAATAAATCATTTAATTTATGAATAGGTATCTCTTTTTTTATCATCATTTCATTTACAAATTCTCTGAACATTTCAGGGTCTCTTTTTGGAGGACAGACATAATACATTCCCTCAGGAAGTCCCTCTAAATACCTCATTTTATACATGACTTCCAATGGAATTAATTTAGGAAACAAACATTCATTAAATCCTATTTTATTGACACATTCATCAATTATAAGTTCTTCAAATGCTCTAAATAATTTTGTCATAGGTGGAGTATAGAACCACTGCCCCTTTCCAATAAATCTTTTAACCCATCCAAGTTTCTCAGCAACTTCCGTTGGGTCTTTATCAAATGTAATTGTCCTTTTTGCTTTATACTCGCTAACTATTGTTCCAGGAGCTATCGCACAAACATCAAAGGTTAAATCTCTCTCTTCTTCCTTTTCAAGCTCATCTCTTATGAATTTTATTGCCCTATCTACAATATTTCTCTTTAATTCACTATCTCCGATGTTTTCAAATATTATTTTTACGGTATTATTATTGTAATCAATCTCTGTTTCACATTCTGGAACTTTGATGCCCTTTATATTTTCAAGAACTTCCTTTTCAGCAGGTATCGTTATTTCGTAATGCTCTATGACTATATCCCTTATACCTGTTTTATACTTTCTTCCAACTTTTTCCATGATGGGTTTTTTCAGTCTTATTATTGCCTCATGAGCTCTTGCATAAGTTCCTGATACGATGTTTAATTTTAATTCTTTTCCCTCAAAATCGTAGCTTATTATCTTTGAAGCTTCATCTTCCTTTCCTTTTGGAACTCCTTTTAGAAATATTTCCCTACTATTATTTAATACTTCTATTATATCCTTTTGTGCATCCTCGTTCAATTCCTTGTTAAATATAATTTTCCCATTTAATTCGAACTTCATTATTTCACCATTTTTATAAATATATAATTATAATTATTATGCCTTATGATTATGTTAAAAAATTAAAAACTAAAATTAAAAAATTCATTTATAGAATATTCGTTATTTTATTTAACATTTATTATATGATTATATAATAATATCAATTTGGATTTAATATTAACTTCTATTTTTTATTTCCTCAATTATCTTGTCTGTGAGCTCAGTGGTTTTTAAATTTCCTCCTAAATCTGGAGTCATATATCCTTTTTTCAACACTGATTTAACGGAATCTCTTAACAATCTACTTTTTTCTTTCATTCCCAAATAATAAAGCATCATAGATGCACTTAATATTGAAGCTATTGGATTTGCTATGCCCTTTCCTGCGATATCTGGTGCTGAACCATGAACTGGTTCAAATAATCCGTGTTTATCTCCGATGTTTGCAGAGGGTGCCAACCCAAGACCTCCAAGCAATCCAGATGCTTCATCAGATAGTATGTCTCCAAACAAGTTTGTGGTTACTATAACATCGAACATCTGCGGATTTTTTAAAATATACATGGCAGTGGCATCAACCAAATAATTATCACTATCTATATTAAATTTTTTGTATTGCTCTCCAATCTCATTAAATATTTTTAAAAAAAGACCATCAGTTATTCTCAAAATATTTGCCTTATGTATGCAGGATACTTTTTTCCTGTGGTGTTTTAGTGCATAATCAAATGCAAATTTAATTATCCTGCTGCTTCCCTTCTTAGAAATAATTCTTTCTGCAACAGCTATTTCTTTTTCATCGTCATAATATTCCCTATTAACGTATAATCCTTCGGTATTTTCCCTTATAATTACAAAATCAATATCCTCAAAATTATTAATTGGTCTAACATTTGCGTATAAATCGAGCTCCTTTCGTAGTGTTAATATAGGACTTTTATACATTTTCCTTTCTAATTCATCAGGCTTTGGCGTAGTTACTGCACCAAATAATACTGCATCGCACTCCTTGGCAGTTTCAAGGGTTCTATCTGGTATGGCACTATTGCATCTCTTAAAACATTCATAGCCTGCATGTTCTTTAATAAATTCAAAATCTCCGAGCTCATTTAAAATTCTTACAGTTTCAGGTATTACTTCCTTGCCTATCCCATCTCCTTCTATAACGCATATTTTGTATATTTTCATTAAATCACCAATATAAAAAAATTAAAAAATTAATAATAAATTAAAGATATAATAATTCACTAGGATAATTAGATATATTTTAATTAAATATAAATGAAATGGATTTTATAATATGCCTTTATAATCTAATCATTTAAAATTATTTATTTTAAATATATAAAATTATAAAATGAGATGAAAACATGGAATGTATAGAATATGAAATAAAACATGCAATAGAACATATGATGGAAACAAACTACCCTAGAAAAAAATTATGGGATATGGATTCAAAAGTTCCGGAGTTAATAAGAGGAATTAGGGCAGGAGATGATGCAGTAGTAATCGGAAAAAAAGTTATAAATATGGAAGGGCCCTATCCTTTAAAACTAGGTTCAAAAACTGCCTTAATCCATACATCATGCGATGTTGTGGCAATGGGTGCAAAACCATTGTATGCCATGGATGCAATTCAGGCACAGAATGAAGAAGAAATAAAAATGGCAGTAGATGGATTAAAAAAGCAATCTCTGGGTTTAAATATACCTATTGTAGGTGGAAATACACAGACAGAAAAAGAATTAAAATCCTGTGTTAGTGTGGTAGTATTTGGAGAGCTTATGTATGATAGGTTAATTACAGATGGAGGATCTCAGGCTGGAGACATGGTAGTTATGCTCGGTCATCCCGTGGAGGGCGATATTGGAGAAAGAGTTCAAAAGGCAAAAAACAAATACGAAACATTTCTAAAAATTTTGGAAAATGGTGTGGAAGTCCACGCCTGTAAAGATGCTTCAAGGGGAGGATGGCTTTGCAACATACTTGAAATGCTTGCAAAGGCAAGAAAAGGCATTGAAATAAATGCAATTCCCTATCCAAGAGCTACAAGATATTTGGGAACATACCTTGTTTGTATAGATAAAAACAGTTTAAATGATGCTATAAATATAGCAATTAACAATAGATGTCCTATTATTCCATTTGGAAAAATAACCGATGAAAAAATCTTTAAAATAGGTGATAAGATGTATATTGATAAAGAAAAAATGAACTATATTATAAAGGAGTTCCCTTACAAATACTAACATTTTTTTTCTTTTAAATTATATTTCTTTGAAATTTCTTTTAATATTAAATTGAATACAATGGATTCGCCATATATACTACCATATCTTTTTAAAATACATATATTTTTATAAATTATACTCGGATGATGTTTAGAAATCTCATAAATGGCATTCAGTGCAATGTTTCTAACTATATCATTTTCATTGAATAAAAGTTTTAAAATATTTCCAATAACCTCCTCTAACTCCTCTTCATTTAATGTAGATACTGTGGAAAGACAGTAGGCAATATTCAATGGAGCTAATTTTTCAATATTATTATTTTTTATAAGTTCCAAATTCCCTTTTAAATCATCCCTTTTTATTGATGAATTGAATTCTTTTGCGATGTCTAATTTTTCTATTTTATTTAGATTTAACATGCATGCTCCTTTATTAAATAATTTTTTAATCAAAGATTCCTGTCTTGTAGAATTTATCAATTTTTTGATACGTATATATACTTGACTGGTTTCATTTTCTGATTTAAGTAATTTACCATATTTTTTAATCAATTCCCAAGTATAATTTCTTATCTCCATATTTGTAAATTTTTCATTTATATTTAAAAGTTCTTCCTCCACTCTATTGTAATATTTTGGATTGGAATTAAGCATAATTTTCAAAGATATTAAAGTATTAAGCACAAGGTTTTCATTATCACTTTTTAAACATTCTTTTATATATGGAAATAAGAGCTCAATATTTTGGTTATACTTTAAGAATATTTTTGTTGCAATATATATTGCATTGGATACCACATTGGAATTGTTTGAATGTATGTAGTTTATAAGGGAGTTTAGGAGGGATGTATTGTTTTCTATAAGTTTTTGAGCTTCCCGAAGTTTTCCTTCTTCTAAAAGTTTTTTTAATTTACGGGATTTTGAATTAAAAAAAGGGATGTCCATTAAACCACCCAATAGTTAAATATATCCTATATTTGAACCAATAATAAATTCTTAAAATATTTTAAATATTTAAATAAATATTATTATTTTAAAATTCATATGATTCTATGGGGTTTATCGTGTAAGATAAATCGTCGTTTTTTCTTAAAATCTCTAAAAATTTTACACACGTAGAGGGATCTTTGTTGGTTACAATAATATCTAAAATTGCTGTTATGAGGTCATTAGATGTAATTTCAGTTTTTAAAGGAACAGCACCACAAGATATAAAAGCATTTAATAATTCTCTTTGAATAACAAGACATTTCTCAGCATCTCCTTTTATTCTAATTTTATACGATGGAAATACCAACTCATAACAATTTATAATGATCATGTTATATTTCTGTAAAGTTTCACAGAGTTTTGCACAGTTTTCCCCAGTAGTTTTTACTATAAATTTTAAAAAATAGGTGTTGTGATTTAATGTATTTGTAATTTTTACATCATAGATTCTTGAAACATTTTCTGCAATTAAGATTCTCAACTTATCGAATATTTTGGATTCACACAATGCATGAATAACATACAATCTTTCTAGGTTCATTCTTCCACCTTTATACTAAACCTGCCTATTTATATTACGATAATTATTTTACATTTTTATATATGTAATGATGGGGTCTTCCTGTAGTCAAATATAGATAATTATAGATATTTAAAATAACATTCATTATTTATTTTTTTATTTATTTTTTAAAAGTTATTAAAGTCTCATTATCTATTAAATAAGATTATAATGTTAAAATACTTAACTTTATTAAAAAACTTCATTTAAGATTTAGAATTAAATATTCTTTTTTTGGTTTTATGTGGTTCTTATTTTTCCATTTTCCTTATCTATTTTATTAAGTTTTTAATGTAATTCACTGTTATTATCGCTATAACTATCAATATGTATCCTATTTGTATATTTAACATTTTAAAAGGGTTTCTGATTATCCACTTACTTAAAAATATATATTTTTTATTCTTTTTTATTATTTACATTATTCAATATGGATTTCAACAATTCATAACCTTCATCTATATTGATTGGTATTTTATCGATATTATTATTGCCAAGATCATCCTTTATTTTTTTAAAAAGTTTTGTTATCTCAGGAACATCTAAATTTTCTCTTTCAAGTAATTCTACATTGGAAAAAACATCTCTTGGATATCCACTAAAAATTATTTTTTTGTTTAAAACATAGCACATATCTGCAACAGATATTAGATTTGGATCGTGGCTTACAAAAACTATTGTTTTACCCATTTTATTCAATTTTTTTATCAATTGAATGATGTATTTTTTACTCTTTGGGTCTAAATATGATGTTGGTTCATCCATTAATATAACCTCTGGCTCTATGGACATAACAGATGCTATTGATGCTTTTTTCTTTTCCCCACCACTTATATTATAGGGATGTTTATCTTTTAATTTATAAATATTCATATCTTTAAGGGTTTTATCTGTGGAATTTATTGCTTTTTCTTTTGAATATAAATGCAATGGTCCAAAAGCCACATCGTCCCATACTGTTGGACTAAAAAGCATAATATCGGGGTCTTGGAATACAAAACCCACTCTACTTCTAAAATATTTCATAGATTCTTTATTGGTGAGAATTTTTTCAGTTAATTTTTTTCCTTCAAAATAAACTTCTCCATTGCTGGGAAATTCCAAGCCATTTAAAATTTTTAACAATGTAGTTTTCCCAGCACCATTTGAGCCAATTATTGCTAATATTTCACCCCTATAAACCTCCATATTAATCTTATCCAATGCCAATGTTCCATCAGGATATTTATAGGATACATTTTTTAATTTGAAGATTATCTCTTTATTTATATTTTTATTTACATTATCATTATTTATGCCTATATTATTACTGATATTATTTATATTTTCACTCATAATATACACCTATCAATAATTATTGCAATTGCCATTATAAAAATTGAAATTATTAAAAATATGTAATCTTTTGTTTCAGTGTGAAATTCAGAATATGTTTGAGGTTCATTTAAATAACCCCTTGAAAGCATGGCATAGTATAGGTCTTCACCCATCTGATGCGTTTTTATAAACAAGGCCCCCATATTTTTTCCAGCTTCTATCCAACTTTCCTTCATACCCAAGTTTTTGCATAATCTGGATTTTCTTGAATACATGGAATCTATAAGTGTATTCATAAGAAGAAAAATATAACGATAGGCTATTGTCATTATGGTAATTACCATATCAGGAATCCCAAGTTTATTTAATGATTTTGTTATATCGTTCCATGTTGTTGTTATTGTAAGCAAAACTGCGTAGGATACAGCAGTAGCAACTCTCAGCGTAAATATTGTGGCATAATATATTCCCTCATATGTTATGGCTATATACGGACTGTTAAGTAAAACATAAATTGGTTTTCCAGGTGTTATAAATATAATTGGTAAGGCTATGATACCTGTAAATATTGGAATAAAAAACCATACTCTCTTTAAATAGTGTTTCAATGGAACATTGGAAAAATAACAAAAGATTAAGGATAAAACATATAATCCAAAAATAACCTCCAAATGTTTCGTAAGAACAGTTATAACTACAAAGGAAAGAATAACTATCAATTTTATTTTAGGATTTATGGATTGTAGTATGCCCCTACTTTTTGCATATTTTTCTGCAAAAACTGCCTCATTTATATATTTAATAACGCCTTCAATGGTTTTATCAAATAATTTCATTAACTCACCAATTAAAATTTATTACCAATAATACGCTACCTAATTATAAAATATTAAAAATTTTGAATAATAATATATAAATAATTTATAAAAAATTAAAAAAGTATGTATAGAAATATATTAATTAAATATTATTGATTGTAGTTGGATGAAGATGGTTTTATTATTTTTATGAGGCCATAGTATATAGCCAGAGCCAATATAACCCCAACTATTGCAGATATTATATAACCTATGGAAGCATGAACAGGGTCATCCCATCCAGGAATATCATAATCTGGAAGGGGAGCATAGCTCCAAATATCTGAAAGAGATTCAAGACCTGAAATATTGGCATGAACACTACTGCTTAAATCTTCTACTCCCCATTCTCCCCAAGCATCACCGTAATTCCATGTTAGTAAAATACCCAGTGGAGATAATACCACCAAAATACCAATAACTATAAAAAATTTTTTTACCAGAGGGTCGTTAAAGTTCATTTTTTTCACCACCTTCAAGTTTTGAGAGATTAAATAAATCTGGTCTTGACTTTTTAATATACCATACCACTATTGCAGTTACTATGGCAGCAGCTGGTCCAGCGGTTGTTAAGTGAGCCAATGCCATTGCTGGAACTGATACTGTAAATGGGTAAGGACAATAACCTGGTTGTATAAATGGTTGGATTCCAAATTCAAATCCTGCACAAATTGCAGCTACAACAATACCAATATACGCACCAATACCACTTGCAGCAACATCTCCAATTTTATCCTTTAATATTTTATAACAGTAATATCCAACAAATGGTAGAACTACTCCCATATTAAAACAGTTTGTCCCAAAGGAAGTTATACCGCCATCTCCAAAAAATAATGCCTGTATTAACAATACTATCGAAATAGCAACTGTTGCTATCCATGGATTACCCATTAATATTGCAATTAAGGTTCCACCTACCATATGGGCAGTGGTTCCATCTGGTACAGGTAGGTTGTACATCATTACAAGAAAAGAAAATGCAGTTAATACCCCAAGTAATGGTATTTGTTTTGGATGCAAGGTTTTTAACTTTTTAATTGCAATTGCCCAAATAAACAGCATTACAATATAAAATATTGCACATGTTATTGGGCCTAAATACCCATCAGGTATATGCATATTTTCACCTTTTTTTATATTTTTTAATATTTAGTTATATATTTGTAATACAATAATACATATACACAAATAAGTAATATATATAATTTTCTATAAATTTTTTTTGTAATAATTATTAAATATATTTTTATAAATGGTATTATCAAAAAAATTATATATATGCTAAACATTAAAATTTAAAAAGAATAATTTGGTGTAAATATATGTTAAATACCCTATTGGAAGTTTTAAAAGAAAATGGTATTACAGAGCTCAGGCCACCACAAAAAAAAGTAATTGAAGGGGGGTTATTAAACAAAAATAAAAATTTTTTAATCTGTATACCGACGGCAAGTGGAAAAACACTTATCGGTGAGATGGCATTTATAAATCATCTTTTGGATAAAAATAAAAATCCCACAAATAAAAAGGGATTGTTTATCGTTCCATTAAAGGCACTTGCAAGTGAAAAATATGAGGAATTTAAAGAGAAATATGAAAAATATGGTTTAAAAATAGCATTGTCCATTGGAGATTTTGACGAAAAAGATGAATTAAGGGAATATGATTTAATAATCACCACTGCGGAAAAACTTGACTCGCTTATAAGGCATAAGGTTGAATGGATAAAGGATGTATCTGTTGTAGTTGTGGATGAAATCCATTTAATAGGGGATGATGGGAGGGGAGGAACCCTCGAAATTCTACTTACAAAACTAAAAAACAAATACAATACCCAAATAATTGGACTATCTGCCACCATAGGAAATCCCGAAGAGTTTGCCAAATGGTTAAATGCTGAACTTATTATGGACGAATGGAGACCTGTTGAACTAAAAAAAGGATTAAGTTATGACGATAAAATCATGTTCATTGATAATGAGGGCAATGTGGTAGAAGAGTATATCATTAATGGAACATCTAAAAACAGCATGTTTAATCTTGTAGTGGACAGCATTTTAAAGGATGGCTCATGTTTGATATTTTGCAATTCAAAGAGGGGAGCAGTTAATGAGGCAAAAAAATTAAATTTAAAAAAATATTTATCAGCTGATGAATTATCGGAGCTCCGAAATTTAAAAGAGGAAGTTCTAAGTGCCCTTGACCCACCAACAGAAACCTGCAAAACCCTTGCGGAATGTATTGAAAAGGGCGTAGCATTCCACCACGCAGGTTTAACCTATGAACAGAGGAAAATTGTTGAAGATGGGTTCAGAAAAAAACTTATAAAGGTAATATGCTGTACTCCAACTTTAAGCATAGGCATTAACGCACCATGTAGAAGGGCGATTATAAGGGATTTAAGGAGATTTTCCAATAGGGGTATGGTTCCAATTCCAAAAATGGAAATCCATCAATGTATTGGTAGGGCGGGAAGACCAAATTTAGACCCCTATGGAGAAGGAATAATATATGTAAGCAATACGGAGAATCCGGAAACCATTGAAAATGCAAAGAATTATTTAATTGGAAATATGGAGGAAATTTACTCAAAGCTATCTAATCAGAAGGTTTTAAGGACTCATATACTTGGGTTAATTACCACAGGCGAGGTTAAAAACAAAAATGATTTAGAGGAATTTATAAAAAATACATTCTATGCTCATCAATACCAAAATACTGAAAAAATTTTAGAAAATATTGATGAAATAACCAATTTTTTAAAGAAAAATGGATTTATACAGTTAAATTACGGTTCAAATGATAATAACAATAACAGTAATATAAAAATGCTTGTATTGGATGATAATTCATTGACCATTAAATCAAGGAATAAAGAGGAAAATATATCTTATACCATCACACCCCTTGGAAAGAGAGTCTCGGAGCTCTACATAGACCCACTAAGTGCAGAAATTATCATAGATGGATTGAAGGAGCTCCACAAAAAAACATTAAATTCAATGAATCCAAAAACAATGGATTACTATATTTTTCATATACTATATATAATCTCAAAAACCACCGAAATGCAGCCAGTTTTAAGAATAAAAAAATTTGAAGAGGAGGATTTAATTTATGAGATGATAAATTTAAACATAGGTATAGATATAAATGATGATATATCTTTGGAAAATTTAGAATATTTTAAAAATGCCAAAATGTTCTATGATTGGATTAATGAAGTTCCAGAGGAAAAAATTTTGGAGAGATATAACATTGAACCTGGGATTTTAAGATATAAGGTGGAACAGTCAAAATGGATGGTCCATTCCACAAAGGAAATATTTAATTTACTGGATATTGATAATAAATTCATAAGAGATTGTTTAAATGATTTGGAGATAAGAATAGAATATGGTGCAAAACAGGACATTATAGAGCTCCTAAAAATAAAACATGTTGGTAGAGTCAGAGCTCGAATATTATATAATTCCGGTATAAAAAATGTAGGAGATATTGTTAATAATCATAAAAAAGTTGTTAATTTATTGGGAGAAAAAATAACAAAGAAAATTTTAGAGGAACTGGGTGTGGATGTTAAATTTGGTCAGATGAAACTTTCAATGTATAATATATAATTAAAAATACTAAAATATACTAAAATACTCAACATGTTAATTTAAAATAAAAAAATAACTGCTCAGCTGTCCCCGTTGTCATCACGAATCAGTGAAGTCGGCACTCATCATTGCAGTTTAATGAAAAAAATTGGATATATTACAATTTATCATTATAATATATTTGCATTGTTTTTTATAGATTATGTTCTTTATATTATTTATTAAATTATTAAATTATCCACAATAATTATATTTTAATTATATATACATATTTTAATTATAATCTTATTTACCATTAATTGAAGATATTCTGACATTTTATAATATATGAGGGGTTAAAAATGAAAAATTTGGACCGTAAAACAAAAATATTGATAACAATGGGACCGTCAATTGAAAATAAATTAAAAGATGTAGTTAAACTGATAGATGGTATTAGATTCAACATGTCTCATACCAATGTTGAAGATATTAAAAAATATCTGGATATTTTAGAGAAAAACAACATTGCAAAACTAATGGATTTAAAGGGGAACAAAATAAGAATAAAAAAGACATTTAAGTCAGAGCTAAAAAGTGGGGATGAGTTCGTAATTGGAAAAGATATAATATTAACATACCATCCAGTAGATGAAACAGAAGAAGGACATTTTATACTTATAAACGATGGAAAGATAAAATTAAGGGTAAAAGAAATAAAAGATAATTTAATATATTCTGAGGTATTAATTGGTGGCACTGTAAAAGAGGGAATGGGTGTAAATCTGCCGGATACTCATTTAAAAATGCCTATAATATCCAATGAAGATATAGAAAACATAAAATTTGCCATTAAACATGATTTTGAATACATAGCACTGTCTTTTGTTAGAAACAAGAATGATATAATCAATTTAAGAAATATAATATATGAATATGGGGGAGATACTTCCGTAATAGCTAAAATAGAGACGAAAGAGGGATTAAGAAATATAGTTGAAATAGCAGAATATTCGGATGGCGTCATGGTTGCTAGGGGGGATTTAGGTGTCGAAATTCCTATTGAATACCTACCAATAGAACAAAAAAATATAATAAATATTACAAATAAATGGGGAAAACTGACAATAACTGCCACTCAAATGCTTGATTCAATGGTGTCTAATCCATACCCTACAAGGGCAGAGATAACAGATATTGCAAATGCCATATTTGACGGAACGGATTGTTTGATGCTATCCAATGAAACGGCAATTGGAAAATATCCAATAGAGGCTATAAAAGTTATGAACAAGGTTGCAAAAATTTCAGAACAGAATATGGAAAAATTCGCTGTAAAAACTAATTTGGAGTGCTCATCTATTTCAACGGGCATAGCACATGCTACATACACCCTTTACACAAAATTAAATCCAAAGATAATAATGACACCAACATGGTCTGGAAAAAGTGCCATGCTTATATCAAAGTTTAGACCAAATGTTCCGATAATAGCTCTAACTCCAAAGATGGAAACATTTAAAAAATTAAGGCTTGTTTGGGGTGTGGTTCCTTACCATGTTGATGAAGTAAATAATATGGATGATATATTGGAAATATCAAAGAAGGTAGCAGAAAGTATGATTGACGAAGGCATATATATAACCACGCTGGGCCATCCAATTGGCAAGAAAAAGACCAATGTGATTAAGGTTGAAGTTATAAAAAGATAATAAAATAAAAAATATTTATACTATACATAATTATAAATTATGGTGGTATTATGAATACATTTGGAAAGATGTTTAGAGTAACGACATGGGGAGAGAGTCATGGAAAAGCACTTGGTGCGGTAATTGACGGATGTCCATCAAATTTACCTCTTACAGAGGAGGATATACAAAAGGAGCTCAACAGAAGGAGACCGGGATACAGTCTTTTTTCCACACCACGAAAGGAGGCAGATGAAGTTGAATTACTTTCGGGAGTTTTTGAAGGAAAAACAACGGGAACTCCAATTTCAGCATTAGTCTATAATAGAAATCAAAAATCAAAGGATTACAGTAAGATAAAGGACACACCAAGACCCGGGCATGCCGATTTTACCTACGGCGTAAAATATGGAAATTACGACTATCGCGGAGGAGGAAGGAGCAGTGGAAGAACCACAATAGGACATGTTATAGGCGGTGCAGTTGCAAAAAAACTTTTAGATTATACCTACAACATTAAAATAGTAGGATATGCTGTGAAAATTGGAAAAATTGAAGGAGATTTTAACTACTATTCAAAACCCGAGATATTTAATCCAAATAACATTGACAATATAGTTGAAAAAATCGAAAATAATCCATTGAGATGCCCATCTTCAAATTCTGATGAAATGAAGGATTATGTACTTGATGCCATGGAAAACAAAGATAGCGTTGGGGGAATTGTGGAATTGGTGGCATTAAATGTTCCCGCAGGCGTGGGCAATCCAATATTTGGAAAACTCAGTGGAGAGCTCGCAAGTGCCATGATGAATATAAATGCAGTTAAGGGCGTGGAGATAGGAAGAGGTTTTGAAAGTGCAGAGCTCTATGGAAGCGAGATGAACGATGAATATTATTACGATGGTGGAAAACTACAACTAAAAACAAATAACTGCGGTGGAATATTGGGTGGCATAAGTTGCGGAGCTCCACTTGTTTTAAGAGTGGCAATTAAGCCAACACCATCAATTTCAAAAATCCAAAATACTGTTAATGTAAAAACAGGTGAAAATCAAGAGATAAAAATTGGTGGAAGGCATGACCCAATAATTGTTCCAAGGGCAATTCCTGTTTTAGAATCTATGGTTGCCATTACACTTTCAGATTTGATGATTAAAGGGGGTTTTATTCACCCTTGCAGATTATCAAAATAGAAAAAAATATATAGTGGGAGAGGTAAAAGCTTTATATTAAACTACAACAATAATAATATATAAATTCAAAAATATAGAGGGGTTTTATGGAAAATATCAAAATATTGTCAAAAAAAGATGTGTTAATTCCAGCAGATGTTCCGGCAAATAAAAAGGAAGAATATATAAAAAATTACCTTGAATTAACAAAAAATACTGGAAGGTTAATGCTTTTTGCAGGCGACCAAAAAATAGAGCATTTAAATGATGATTTTTATGGTGAAGGCATATCAAAGGACGATGCCACTCCTGAGCATTTTTTCAAAGTAGCTTCAAATTCAAAAATAGGGGCATTTGCTACTCAGTTGGGATTAATAGCTAGATATGGTGTAGATTATAAAAATATAAACTATGTAGTTAAAATAAATTCAAAAACAAATCTTGTTAAAACATCCCAAAGAGACCCTATAAGTAAGGCATTGGTTGATTTAAATGATGTTGTGGAGTTTAAAAATAACTCTGGACTAAATATTTTAGGAGTGGGATATACAATATATTTAGGAAGTGAATTTGAACATGAGATGCTTTCTGAGGCTTCAAGAATAATATATAACGCCCATAAAAATGGATTAATTGCTATATTGTGGATATACCCAAGAGGAAAGGCGGTTAAAAACGAAAAGGACCCTCATTTAATAGCGGGAGCCACAGGTGTTGGGGCATGTTTAGGGGCAGATTTTGTTAAGGTCAATTATCCCGAATGTGAAAATCCTGCCGAAGCATTTAAGGAGGCAGTTTTAGCCGCAGGAAGAACAAAGGTAGTTTGTGCAGGTGGAAGCTCCATAAACCCAGAGGCATTTTTGCAGAGGTTGTATGACCAAATACATATAAGTGGTGCAGCGGGAAATGCAACAGGTAGAAATATCCATCAAAAACCATACGAACAAGCTGTAAGAATGTGTAATGCAATATATGCCATTACTATTGAAAATAAAACAGTTGATGAGGCTTTAAAAATATATTATGGATAGTTATTTATTTTCTATTTCTATTTTTTTAATTTTTTTAATAAATCAAAAGTCTTTTTTAAATCACCTGTTTCAAGCAATGCCTTTTCAATGTCTTCCTTTTTAAATCCTTTTTTTTCAAAAAATTCCACGGCTTCCTCAAAGAATTTTGAATTTTTTAAAATTTCCTCAGCAAGATCTTTTTTTAAATCCATGTATTCTTCTTTATCCATTCCAATTTTTAAAAGTTCTGCATCTCTAAATGGGCAAGGTTTTGTTATTTTACAGCACCACACTAAACTACCAAAGCAGGTGTTTTTACCTTTTCCAAGTCGTGTTTTTTTTCCAAAATCCTCTTTTATTTTTATGAATTCTTTAGGGGTCATTTTTAATACATTTAATGCACGATAAATTGGACAGCCCTTTATAGGAGGGCAGCAAAAGGCAAGACCTCTTAAATCTCCTCCTCTGCATATATGAGATGGTGCATTTTCCCACATTTTATTTCCTCCATAGATTATATTCATTTATAAATAACAAATATAGATAAAAGTATCAGTCATAATATATAATATATGATATATAGGATAAATTAAAAATGTAAATACATGAATATATGAATTAAAAATATAATTAATAGATAAACATAGCGATTAAAAAAATAAAAAAGGCGATTATATGGATAGAGATTTAAGACCTATAATATGGGATGACAAAAATAACCAGTTGATATTGATTGACCAGAGAAAACTCCCAAATAGATTGGAATACTTCACATGCAAAGATTACAATGATGTGGCATTTGCTATAAAGGATATGGTTGTAAGAGGAGCTCCTGCAATAGGGGTGTCCGCAGCATACGGTATGGCACTTGCTGAATTAAATAACGACGATATGGAAAAGGCATACAATGAGTTAAAAAACACACGACCAACTGCTGTAAATTTGTTTTGGGCTTTGGATAGGTGTATGGATGCATATAAAAGCAATAAATCCATATTGAACGAAGCAAAAAAGATTCACGAAGAAGATATTGAAGTATGTAGGAAAATAGGGAAAATCGGGGAAAAAATTATTGATGATGGAGATACCATTTTAACACATTGCAATGCAGGAGCTCTTGCAACTTCGGCATATGGGACAGCTTTAAGTGTTATCAGGTTTGCACACTACAATAACAAAAAAATCAATGTTATAGCAGATGAAACAAGACCAAGACTTCAAGGTGCAAAGTTAACGGCATTTGAGCTTAACTATGAAGGTATTCCAGTTAAAGTAATTTCCGACAATACCGCGGGTTTTTTAATGAAAAAGGGGATGGTTGATAAAATTATAGTTGGGGCAGATAGAGTTTTAAAGGATTATACTGTATTTAATAAAATAGGTACTTATTCCCTTGCGGTTCTTGCAAAATACCACAACATACCCTTTTATGTGGCAGTCCCTTATTCAACATTTGACTTCAAAAATGATTTAGATGATATTGTAATTGAAGAAAGGGATGAAAATGAGGTTATATATATAGACGGTGTTAGAATAATTCCAGAAGGGGTTTCGGCATATAACTATGCCTTTGATAGCACGCCGCCGGAATTAATTACGGGAATAATTACCGAGAAGGGTATAATCTATCCCAATGGGAATAAAATATAATGAAAAAAATATGAGCATAAAGTAAAAAAATAAAAATAAAAAATAAAATTATAAAAATTAACGAAAAATTATTTATAATGTAAATTACTTTTAAATTATGTTAATTCTTATCATCATAATCAAAAATATACATTTAAAAATAAAAAAGGATGATAATATGTATGTATTAGGAGATTGGAGAAGAACACATTTTTCAAATGAAATAACACCAGAAATGAACGATGAAGAAATTATTATTATGGGATGGGCTCATTCCATAAGAAAATTGGGAAAATTGGTATTTATCATATTGAGAGATAGAGAGGGTACAGTCCAAATAGTAGTTCCTAAGCAAAAGGTATCCGAAGAGGTATTTGCAACTGCAAAATCCGTAGGGAGAGAGGATGTTCTCGCTATAAAAGGAAAGGTTGTGGCAAATGAAAAGGCACCAGCAGGATATGAAGTAATACCAATTGAAATTAGAATATTGAACAAGGCAGATACCCCCCTTCCATTAGACCCATCAGAGAAGGTTCCTGCGGATATTGACACAAGATTGGACAAAAGATTTTTGGATTTAAGAAGACCAAAAATACAGGCATTATTTAGATTAAGGTCTGAAATGTTCAAATCAGTAAGGGATACATTTTATGACAGTGGATTTATTGAAGTAAATACCCCAAAGCTTGTGGCAAGTGCAACAGAGGGAGGAACAGAATTATTTCCTATATCCTACTTTGAGAGAGAGGCATTTTTAGGTCAAAGTCCGCAGTTATACAAGCAGATGATGATGGCAGCAGGATTTGACAGAGTGTTTGAAATTGGTCCTATATTCAGGGCAGAGGAACACAACACAAGAAGACACTTAAACGAGGCTATATCAATTGACTGTGAAATGTCATTCTCAGATGAAAAGGATGCAATGAAAGTTCTTGAAAAGATAGTCCATAATGTGTTTGCTGACCTTTATGAAAATAACCAGAAGGAGTTCCAAACATTGGGTATAAATTTAACTGTTCAAGAAACACCATTCCCAAGATTAACCTACACAGAAGCAGTTGATATTGTAAATTCAAAAGGAATAGAAATGGAATGGGGTGAAGACTTTTCAAGAGCCGCTGAAAAAGCACTTGGAGACTCCATGGAAGGATTCTATTTCATCACAGACTGGCCAACTGAAACAAGACCATTCTATACACTTCCCAATCAAAAAGACCCTAAACTCTGTAAGGCATTTGACTTAATGTATAAAGATTTGGAGATTTCATCCGGAGCTCAGAGAAACCACAAATACGACTTACTTGTTGAAGGCATAAAAAGAATGGGACTCAACCCAGAAGGCTTTGGAACCTACTTAGAAGCATTTAAATACGGTATGCCACCACATGCAGGTTGGGGATTAGGTGCAGAAAGATTTATGATGATAATCACATGTCAGGAAAATATTAGGGAGTGCGTCTTATTCCCAAGAGATAGGCAAAGATTAACCCCATAATATTTAACTTATTCCGCAAGAAGTCCCCTTCCGTAAGGGATTAAACAAAATCCTTCGGATTTTGTAGCCCTCCGCTTCGCTACGGGGGGATGAATCCTCAAAATCCCTTCGGGATTTATACGGTTTCCTTCGCTTCGCTCGGAAATGCGGGCAAAATTTATATAGTTTTAGCATAAACTACTATTTATAAGTAATCAAACTGTGATACCAATGATGAGGACTTACAAGTTCAGGATTTGCCCATCCAGGAAAATCAGAAAAACAATAGAAGAGCATCTAAATATTTGTAGATACCTCTATAACTATCTTTTGGAACAAAAAAATAAAAACCCAGAACTAAACAAAGGAGATACTCAAAAACTAATCACAGAGCATAAAAAGGAGAATCCTGAACTTAAAAAAGTCCATTCCAAAGTCCTTCAAATCTCAAAAAATCTCTTCGAGATTTTTATACGATTTTCTCGCTACGCTCGAAAATGGTGAATAATAAACTTTGGAGCAACCTCAAAGCATTAGGAAAACTAAAACAGAATGGACATAAAGTAGGTAAATTAAGATTCAAATCATCTAAAAATCATTACAAAACATTAGAATACAACCAGTCAGGTTTTAAGATTAAGGATAACAAACTTTACCTATCTAAAATAGGAGAAATTCCTATAAAACTACATAGAAAAATTAAAGGAGAAATTAAGGGAGTAATCATAAAAAAAGAATCAACTGGTAAGTGGTTTGCATTCTTCCAAGTGGAAGAAGAACCTAAACCACTACCTAAAACCAATAAGGTTGTAGGTATAGATTTAGGAATCGATGGCTATACCATCGATTCAGATGGCAATAAGTTTGAAAATCCAAAGTTTATTGATAAAACTTTGGATAAAATAAAGAAAGTCCAGAAAAACCTATCTAAAAAGATTAAAGGTTCTAATAACTACAAAAAGACCAAATTAAAACTTATCAAGGTTTATGATAAACTAAACAATCAGAAAAATGATTTCCTTCATAAACTATCAAGGTATTACATAAACAATTATGATAAAATAGTATTGGAAGACTTAAAAATTAAGTCCATGATTGAAAACAGAAAAGGTCAGAAAACTCTAAACCGTCATATTCTTGATAGTTCTTGGAAAAAATTCATAAACTTACTTCTCTACATCTAAAAATTTGCTGCGCAAATTTTTATGATTTAGCAAATCTCCGATTTGCCAAAAGGCGGAAGGTGCTGGTAGAGAAGTAATACTTGTAAATCCTTCCTATACTTCTAAAAAGTGTTCCAACTGCGGTTGTGTTGTTGATAAATTAAAATTATCCGATAGGGTAATTTTTTTGTCCCAACTGCGGTTGGAAAATTGATAGGGATTACAACGCATCCCTAAATATACTAAAATCAGGGCTGGGAGAGTCCGTTGTGCCTGTTTGGCGAATCGAAGATTCGCTAAATATCAAAATGGACGAAGTCCATTTTAAGACGGAGGGGAGTAATTCACTCAGAGTTATACCTTATATAAAGGTAATCTCTGGGTTAGAATCCCCTATGAGTCAGGAAGCCTTGCCCGAAGGGCGAGGGCTACGAAAACCGAAAGGTTTTCGTTC
>NZ_WAKW01000047.1 GCF_015523155.1 Methanothermococcus sp. | reverse complement strand
TTTTTTATAATAAAACATATTATATGAAGGTAAAAAATAAAGTCTTTTCGCATCTTCAATAGCAAAACTTTTACCGTATAATTTTTTTGGAAACTTTTTTAAAAGTTTTTCGGGAGTATTTTCTTTATAGATTTTGTGTAATTTCTTTAACTTCTCTTCTTTATTTATACCTGATTTTTTTGGAAAAATTATATATAAATCGCTTCTTTTGACTTTATGATAAACAATTTTAGGTTCTATAAAATGAAATTTTGAATGTTCAAGGGCGTATTCCGCTTCTTTTTTATATCTATAACATCCATAATATGCTTTTTTAACTTTAATATCAATTATATCGTGAAAAACATTACAAACTTTCACTCTTTGTGTATCAATAGGGGCAACAGGAGTTGTTTCATCAACTTTTGTAAGTATAGAATAACAACTCCACCCATATGAAAAATAAAAAATAAAAAACAATAACAATATTCTTTTCATATTACTGCCTAAATGTATCTACTTTAACATTTACACTTTCATATAATTGTTTTGGAGTCAATTTAAATTTAATAGGTATCAAAATAACTTTAACATAATTTATACTGTTGGCATATGTATTGGTAACACCTTTACTTTTTTCAGAACTCAATGGAGCCGGATATTTAATATTTACAATTTTTGCCCGAAATTCCTTGCCATTAGGAAGAGTAACTGTTGCTATATCTCCTATTTTTAATTTTTCAGCTTGTTTTGAAAGAATATGTGCGACTATATATATTTTAGCATTATTTGGTATTATTGATAATATCGGTTCACCAGTATTTCTAAATTCATTATTATGTATATATACATTTAATACTTTACCATTAACAGTAGCTCTTAATGTTCTTATTCCTCCATTTAACATTTTAGCAACAGCAAAAGGTTTAGACGCATTTATCTCATCTCCCGATTTTATCTTTTCAAGAAATTGAATAAATGAAGGTGCAGGAGAGCGTACCATACTTACATTTGTATCAACATAACCTACAACAGCTTTAACAATAAATGTTCTATTATAAAAAACATAACCCAAAAACAATATCAAAATAAAAATCACAAAATAAATTAAAAGTAATATACTCCATGCTTTTTTATGACTTATCTCTTTTGTTTTTTTATCTGGATATGTAATCTGATGCTGGACAACATGTAAAATGTCATCTTGGGTTACAACGCTTCCTTCTAAAAACGAATCTATAATATGTTGTAATATTGCTCTTTGATCTGGTTTTAATTCGGTAAATCTACATCTCATAATCGTATGATCATCAAATTTATCATTTTTTAAAAATTCAAGTTTTAATTTATCAACAGCTGTTTCAAAATTATCAAATTTAAATTTCATTTTACCTTGTGTAAATTTATGAATATATTCTTCAGGTAAATTTATAATAGCACATCCCGATATTGACCAATTATCCACATCATATTCTTTACCGTCGATTTCTATTTTAGCAGGAATTTTATATCTTGCATGTTGTCTTGTAATTTCGGCTTCATGTTTTATTTGAGAAGCTATATCTAAATTATGACTCATTTCTTTATTCTCCTTTTTCATCCTTAACTCCTAAAAATATGTAAAAATCCCCATACATCATGAAAAGTTATTACCCCAATTAAAAAAGCTATTCCCAAAACAAATACCATTAAATCAATTATAACCATCCCATCAGAACTCACTTTTCTATACCATTCTACAAATCTCCTACCACCTTTTAAAGTAGTTTTCTGTCTTGTCCATTTCTGCTTATGCATATGCTCCCATACATATATCTTAACAAAAGAACCTACTAACTGATTATAATAAAGCATCAAAGGCCAAAAAGCATATATATGTTTTCTTGATAATCTATAAACAAATGTCATCAAAAGTCTTGTAAAAAGTATCCACCAAATATATGCATAAAATATAGCTCCACCCCATTTTATACTCCCAAGTATAGCAACAAAAAGACCAAATAACGTAGTCCATTTTGTAATTCTTTGGTCAATCAAAGCATACCACGGATATGGATTCATTTTATTATGCGAAAGTTTAAGTGCCCTTGCATTTGTTCTGTATTGGTTTCCAAACCATCTTGTCATAAGCATAATACTGCCTTTAAAAAAATTCCTATCAGGAATTTCATCCACAGTATAAACAAGCACATCAGGGACATACCACATATCCCAGCCTTCGCTTGCGAGGGCAAACCAGCTTGATTTATCATCACCTGTAAGAAAATAAAATTCTCCAAGTCTCCAATGACTTAATTTATCAAGCTGAACAGTATCCGCAAATGCTTTTTTTGCAGCAATATTTGCTCTTATCATTGACATACGACCTGTTAAAGTAAGTATCCTATCAGACAATGCGATAGAACTCATTGACATATTTCTTTGAGCAAATCTAAGTTTATACCAGTAATAATATATTTTTTCTACTAAACCTTTACCATGAACTAAGAGATAATCATCTTCTTCCTCATCCGTGGTAAGCCCACCGAGTTTTGGATTAAGACCAAAAAGCCTTGCACATTTCCTAATAGTCCCGGGAGTTAAAATAGAATCTCCATCAATTACCGCTACAACTGATTTTTCAAAATCTACATTATGATTTGCTATAACCCTAAA
>NZ_WAKW01000046.1 GCF_015523155.1 Methanothermococcus sp. | reverse complement strand
GGTAGTAATAACACTATTGGTGGTGATAATACTACTACGGGTAGTAATAACACTATTGGTGGTGATAATACTACTACGGGTAGTAATAACACTATTGGTGGTGATAATACTACTACGGGTAGTAATAACACTATTGGTGGTGATAATACTACAAATACTGGATATAATGTGCTTTTAAATACCAATGCTCATAAAAAAGGCGAAATTAATACATCACTTAGTGGATACATAAAATTTGAAAACATTTTTGGGACTAATCATCACTATTCCAAAATAAAATTAATAAATGGGAAATATATTAAATTAGACAAAGGAGATGTTGTTAAAATAGTTACTGATATAAATGATAATGAGAAAAATAGAAAAATTTGGATAAATACGGATGGATGGATTACATTAAATGACATCCCAGCCAAAAGCATTTATGTAAATGGAAATTTAATAGCTAAAGATACTAAAATCGTAAAAGCATCAAGTGTTTTGGCAAATCTTTCTTCAATAGATTATAAATTAACATTAAATCTTACATGTAAAAACACATGGGTTGATTTGAAAATTGATAATAAATCCATAATTAATAATTATGATTATAGCGGGCATATTATTGTATATGGTATAAGTCCTTTCTATAATGGTAAGTACATGATTTTACATATGAAGACTACAAAAAATATATATCTTAATTCCAAAGCTACTAGTGTATTGATTGAAAACCTGGCAAATAACAAAAATGTTCAAATGATAGCCCACTCCATATCTGCAAAAGACATTAACATTTGTCCAACAAGTTCTGGAAGAAACAATGAACTTACGATTTATGATACCAACGGGCATACATACGAATTGTATAAACAAGGAAGTGAAAAAGGGTTAATTGATGAAAACAATGACATAGAATATCTTGATAGTGGAAAATCTTTCTCAGGAAGTGCAACTAAAATAATACTTAGATGGAAAGGAAGTGGTACTATTCCATTGTTAATAGATGGAATTGAATACGACCCAACAAACTTAAATGGTTTTAAGAGAATGATTATTGAGACCAATGATGAAAATCACCCAATTGAGTATGTAATATATCATAGAACAAATGGGGCAGGACAGTTTTATCTATCATTCAATGCTACAAACGCAACCATAACTATTGAAAGAGGGCATAATGAAGGGTTAGTCCAGTATATACTTTCGGTGATAGATAGCATAATTAAATTAATTACTCCATAACTTTTTTAATTTTATATTTCTTTTAAAATAAGTTTAAGTGAAACCATGAATATTTTAATAATGGGGGGAACAAGCGACGCAAATAAAATAGCAGAAGAATTGAAAAAAATAGATGGTATCTATACAATAACCACAACAACCACAAATTACGGCAGTGAATTGGCAAAAGAACATTCAAATAAAGTAATTTCAAGGCAGGACAGCCAAGAAACTCTTGAAGATATAATTAAAAACAACAACATATCTATTCTAATAGATGCCACACATCCATTTGCAGTAAATGCCACCAAGAGAGCTCTACAAGTTTCAAAAGATTTAAATATCCCATATATCAGATATGAACGACCTCAAAAATTTTATGAAAATGCCATATATGTTAAAGATTTTGAAGAAGCTTCAAGGCGAGCTCTTGAGCTGAGTAAAAAAAATATAATGTATTTGGCAGGTATAAAAAACTTAAAAAATGTTGCTGAAATAATTGGTAAAGATAGATTAATAGCAAGAGTGCTTCCAGTATCTATAAATGATGCCTTGAATATATTACCCTCAAAAAATATAATAGGTATGCAGGGAACATTTTCAAAAGAGTTAAATAAATATTTAATAATAGACTACAACTGCGATGTAATAATTACAAAGGACAGTGGAAACAGTGGCGGACTAAATGAAAAGGTAATGGGGGCTATTGAAGCAAATGCAATTCCAATAATCGTGGAAAGACCTAAAATGAACTATCCATTAATGTTTGATAAAATAGATGATTTGGTAAATTATCTGTTAAATTATATTAAAGTTTAGGGATAATACGCATCTAAATGACAGCATCAAATAACTCTTCTGCCCCTCTTAAAGTTAATTGATGAATTGTAATTACTTTATCAGATATCTTTTTTAAACTTACAGTGGGTCTTGTGTTTATACAGAATGTGAAGATTTTTCCTTTTTTAACTTCCTCCACATACTCAATGAACTGCCTGCGCATGTCGCACTCTCCATCGGTTATAAATACAATGTCTCCATTGAAATCCAATGCCTTTTTAATGGGCTTCTCAAAATTTGTTCCCCCTCCAAAAAATACAGAAGCAAATTCAATAATATCCTCTGAACATGGTTTTTTATCAAATATTCTTATTTCTCGGATATCATCATCGAATAATATACAGATAAATCTTTTTTTATCCCTCAGCTGAATTTCTAACAGAGATAATGCAATTGCCTTAGCCCAGATTTCTTTTGCTCCTCTCATAGAACCGCTTAAATCCAAACATACTATAAAATCCCCTTTTGTATCTTCATGATTTAGAATCTCGTAATTTAGCAATTTATGCTCTGAAAATCTTTTTAAAAAATCAACATATAATCCTTCATCAGATAGGTTTTTTACTTCATTTATAAGCAATTTTGACAAATCACTACCGTATTTTATATCGTGTTTTTCCCCATTGAAGTGTTTTATTTTTGTTTTTTGCTTTCTCAATGCCATCCTTTTAAATTTCCCCAATTTTTCTATAAATTCATTTAACTGCCTATTTTTTAAAAGCTCCTCTGCCAATTCCATTTTTTTCTTCGGATTTGTATGGTTTTTTACCCCATTACCTTTGCCGCAGATGGTATTTATTGAAGAGGAAATATCCTCCATATAACTGCCGAGCTCCTCCATAATATCGCTTATATTATTTATCATATTTTCGTCATAATCCTCTTTTTCTTCTTTCTTTTTTTTATCGAATTTTTCAGAAAAGTAAGATGTGGCAATAACGGAATAGGACTCATCTAAACTTGTAATGACCTTAATGTTTTTGTAATGCATGTTATTCATAATAGCCTCTATCATTGAGTCATGTTTTACAACCTCCACATGATATTTAAAAAACAGATAAAATATATCTTCTATTCTGCTTTCGTCCAAATATTGGGCACAATAGGATAATTTATGCTTATTCTCATTCCAGACGAGTTTGTCATATTTATCGTGTTTTATTGCATTACATTCCATATTATCACAGCATATTAATCATCATTTAGTAATACTGTAATTACATTAAATCATAAATTATATATACTTAATTGCATAATAATATTACTTAAAATTTATAAATTTTTTGGTGATATTATGATACTAACAATGTCGGAGCTCTGTATAAAACGACCTGAAAAAAATCCAAAAGGTGCAGAATTGGAACTAAATACTGACTGGAGTATAGAATATAATAAAAAAGAGGATGGATTTGAGTACAAATGCAGATTGAAAACTGATGGGGAATTTCCATTTAAAATATCTGTAAAAGGAAAGATATTGAACAATAAGTTTAATGAAGTTCCAGAAGAGGTATCCCTTAAAATATTGAATAATATTATAGAAATAATACCAAATCTCCTTAATTTATCAAAAGAAAAAGAAATAAAAATAAAAATGCCATTAAAGATTAAAAAGGCAGAATCTCAAATGGTTGCATCATAATCATTTAAGAATCCTAAGTAAATAATCCATTACATTTTAAAGTTATAAATTTTTGCAAATCCCATATTTTATAGACATCAAGGATATTCTATAATATATATAGGGAAATAAAAAATACTAATATTCAATTATTCCAGTTTTCTTATTTCTCCAAAGTTATCCCTATACTTTAAAATCAACGGCATAAAATCGTCTATTAAATTTTTATCTTTTTCTTTGATTTTATTCAATATATGCATAATATGGGGCGAGTATTCATCACAAAATTTCTTATACAAATCCAACAATAATGCCTCCTTATTATCTGCCTTAAAAATCAAAGAAACAACGGCGTCTGCATAAATTTCATTATTTAAATTTTTTATAAGTTTTGGGTAGGCATATATTGTTAATTTTGAGGGAATTCTTGCAAGAGCTCTTGCACTGGCATATCTTATTATATCGAATTCGCTATCAAGTGATTTTATAAGATAGGGTATGTAGTTATAAACCTCTTCCGCATACTTTTCTCCTACCTTTCCAATGATTTTTATTCCAAGGGATATTATTTCCCTATTTTTAGTATCTAATGTCTGAAACTCATAAACAATGTCTGCAAAATCCCTCTCCCGTGTTTCCCTAATTAGTGTAAATATGTCATCCAATATATTTAATTCTATTATGTCATCTACGTCTTTATTATATATCTCACATAATGCCTTTAATTTTGATATATCGTCCAATCTAAACATTTTTTTATAATAATTATACTCATTATAATCCTCATTTTTATAATTCATTCAACAACCCCTCAATGATTTTATCAAACTCCTTGCAGTCATTTAATATGTTATCTATAACCTCCAAGGATTTGCCGTTTGATAACGCCTCATTTCTCATTTTTTTTAGTTCTAATTTTATATACCCAACCTTGCAGAGCATTTCAATAAGTTTGTTATAATCCTTTCCACAATTTTTGATTTTTTTAGTGTTGATGTATTTTAATTCCTTTTTTAGATTGTCCAAAATCTCTTTTTTTTCCAATGCCTTTTGAGAATATGAGTTTGAACATTCAAAAATAACCTTTGATACTGTAAGGTAGTCCCCCACTTCGTCCCAAAATATATGTCTTAGTATTTCCAAATCATTTTCATCAGCTTCTTTTTTCCCATTTAACAATGCATAGCTTTTTATTGCCTTAATGGATTTTTTAAGCCGTCTGTCTGATATAAATATGTTGTGGTGGTTCAATTTCATTTTTATATCCAGCAGATAATCGACAATACCATCGATATTAACTTTTTCAACCTCTTTTTGTAATTTCTTAATGTCTTCTACGGTAATCTTTGTTTTTGGTTTGTAATCCTCATCTAAATAAACCAATTTTTTTAAATTTTCACGGTTGTTTATATTTTTAACGATTTTCCTAAACAAGAATCTGTCATAAAATGCAAACAATCCATTTTCTTCTGGCAGTTCATTGGATGCTCCAAACAAACTTATCAACGGAACCTTTTGAATTTCATCACCATTGTGATATATTCTTTCATTTATTATGGACAAAAGTGCATTTAATATGCTACTGTTTGCCTTAAAAATCTCATCTAAAAATACAATTTCTGCATCGGGCATATAATTTTCCGTCTTTCTAATAAATCTATCATTATCTTTAAGTTCTTTAATGCTTAAAGGACCAAATAACTCATCCTCTGTTGAAAATCTTGTAATGAGTTTTTCAAAGTAATCCGCATCAGATATATGGGAAGAAATCGCCCTAATCAATTGGGATTTCGCAACACCCGGATTTCCCAAAAATATACAGTGTTCATTTGCCAAAATTGAAGTTAGGGCAATGTCTATCTCTTCCTTCCTTTCTAAAAAATAATTGTTCAATTCATTCCTTATTTTTTGTATTTTTTGTATGGCGTTCATGATATCCATTTTCTACCGTTTTTAGTTTATTAATTTTATTTATTATTTTTTATTCACATAACAAATCCTTTAACATGTGCATAAATGCACAAGGGTCAGATACAATACCAAGTGCCTGATGTGTCCCCCTATCCTGTAATCTGGTAACCACATAAGGGTTCATATCAATACAGACGGTTTTAACCGATGCTGGCAACATATTTCCGGTGGCAATACCATGAAGCATCGTAGCCAATATAACACACATATCGGCCTCTTGGATGTATTTCCTCATCTCATCCTGTGCTTTTACCACATCCCTTATGGTATCTGGTAAAGGTCCATCGTCCCTTAAAGAGCCACCAATCACATAGGGGATGTTATTTTTCACACACTCGTATAATACGCCTTTTTTTAAAATTCCCTTTTCTACGGCGTTTTTTATTCCACCATGTTTCCACATCTCATTTATTGCCACAAGATGACTTTTATATCCTCCTTTAACCACATTACATTCATTGTTCATGCCAAGAGTCGTATTGAACAGTGCATATTCTATATCCATTGTGGCAAATCCATTTCCACAAAACAATGCATCAACATACCCCTTCCTTATGAGCTCCTCTAATATAGTATGAGCTCGGGTGTGAGCTATTGCTGTTCCAACAACCCATATGATTTTTCCATTATTTTTTTTAATTTCCTTCATTTCATCCATCATGGTTTTTGAATAATATTCAAGTGGTTTTTCAGGAGATACTTCACTTTGCATAAATCCAAATACATCCTTTTCTCTCGTCCTTTCCAGTGGAACCACCCTTATTCCATCATAACCAACAACTACTTCTTCGCCTTCTTTTACAAGCCCCATCCTTTTACATATTGGGATTTTTTCCCCATTTATTGTTTCGATTACTATTACACAATCCATTTCTATATCTCTGACTTTTTTCCAAACTCCATCAATTTTAACATATGTCGGCAAATTTGTGGTGCCGTAAAAATTATCTGGCAAGACGCAATCCTTTGGAGCTTTTTTAGTATTTACATTCTTTGTTGAGATTATAGCGCCGATTTGCTGAATTTCTCGTAATATGTCGTCCAAATGTTCATGGTCCTTCCCCTTAACAAGAATTTTTGCATAGGACTCATTATCATTGGTCTTTCCAACATCAAGATGTTCGATATTAAAGTCTCCGCCCATTATTATGATTTTGTCCAGTGTTTTTGACAATATATTTGAATCTATTATATGTCCTTTTAATTCAATAACTTCAATATTCATCATACCACCATGGCTAATATTTATAAATGTTCATATTTATTTATATATTTTAATTATTTCATATTATTATTGTTTAACTAATTCATTAATAATATTACAAAATAAATAGGAAGTATTATATATAAGTTATTGTAAATAATAATTTGGGGGTCAAAAACCATAGGAACCACAAATTTAACGAATATAAACCACTCTTAACTTTGCTACCCTTAACTTAATAATAATCCATAAAATTTATTAGGTATTTCCACGAAATTCCCAAGATAAGCGAAGAATTGATAAATTAGTTATTGAATAAAGTCCTCGGGATTTTATGGTAATAACTTCACCATTATTTGTAAAACTTCCTGCTTCGCATATGCAAAAATAATAACATTTACCTATAAATTGTATGAAATTCATTGGAATTTCGTCTGATTCTTACAACAGTTTAAGTAAATAGACAGTTAATTATTGTTTAAAATATAAATTTACCATATACAAAAGAGTGAATAAACAATGTGGAAATACTAAATTTTAGTTTTTAGTTTTTATTGTACATCCAATTTAGAAGTAAAATATTGTTAGTCAATATAGTGTTTAATATTCAATATCACAAAAATGCCATTTTTACAACAATTTAGCCGATGTTTTAATGTATTTATCATGGAACAATATTGTAATTTATTTTGCAGTGCGATAGTTTTAATATTTTTTAAGTATATAATCTTATTTATTTAATATTTAACAGAAAATATTATATACTAAATATTATAATTATATAAAAAGTTATTATTATGATATTATAAATTAAGGTGTTAGGATGACCATATATGAAGATAAAATAGATTTATATGATGAAAAGGGAAAACTTTTAGAAGAAAATGTACCGTTGGAGGCTATAAGTCCAATTATTAATCCAACAGTGGAGAAAATAATTGGTGATGTTAAAAGGTCTGTTGCAGTGAATCTATCTGGAATCCAAAATGCACTAAAAAGTGGGGCAATTGGAGGTAAGGCATGCATCTGCCCTGGAAGAGAGCTCGATTTGCCAATAGTAGAAAATGCCGAAATTATTGCAGAAAAGGTAAAAAAACTGATTCAGGTGCGTGATGGGGACGATACTGTTGTTAAATTGATTAACAAAGGAAATCAAATGCTTGTTCAGCTGCCTTCAAAGAGGTTAAAAGTAGCTGCTGATTATACAATATCCACCTTAGCCACAGGAGCTGCGGTAACTCAGTCAATAGTTGATACTTTTGATGTGAATATGTTTAATGCACCAAATATTAAAACTGCGGTTTTGGGGAGATATCCTCAATCAATAGATTTCCATGGTGCAAATATTGCGGCATTGCTTGGTCCCCCTGTAATGCTTGAAGGTCTTGGATATGGGTTGAGAAATATCATGGCAAACCATGTCGTGGCAATCACAAGAAAAAAGACATTAAACGCTGTGGCATTATCATCCATTTTAGAACAAACGGCAATGTTTGAAACAGGGGATGCAGTAGGTGCATTTGAAAGATACCACTTACTTGGTTTAGCATTCCAAGGACTGAACGCTAACAACCTTGTTTATGAGATTGTTAAGGAAAACGGTAAAAACGGAACAGTGGGAACTGTTGTAGCATCAGTTGTTGAAAGAGCTCTGGAGGATAAGGTAATTAAACCGGCAAAAACCATGCCATCAGGATTTGTAGTTTATGAACCTGCTGACTGGGCATTGTGGAATGCTTATGCAGCGGCGGGATTGGTTGCATCTATTATGGTGAATGTTGGGGCGGCAAGAGCCGCACAGGGTGTAGCTTCAACGGTGCTTTATTACAACGATATTCTCGAATATGAAACTGGATTGCCCGGTGTTGATTTCGGTAGAACAGAGGGAACTGGAGTAGGTTTCAGCTTTTTCAGCCATTCCATCTACGGTGGTGGAGGTCCAGGAACATTCCATGGAAACCACGTAGTTACAAGACATAGTAAAGGATTTGCCATTCCATGTGCCGCCGCTGCCATGTGCCTTGATGCAGGAACTCAGATGTTTTCCGTTGAAAAAACATCTTCATTAGTAGGTATGGTTTATAGTGCTATTGACTATCTAAGGGAGCCGTTAAAGCACGTTGCCTTGGGGGCCTCAGAGATTAAAGATAAACTCTAAAATTTAACTCCTTTGCATTATCTTACTACATATTTATTATTAAGCTCATAGGTGAAATTATGGAAGAAATAAAAGCCGTAGATATTCAAATATTCCCTTACAGATATTTAAAGCCTGAAACCACTGAAAAGATATTAAATTCGATTTATAGTCTTGGAAAGGACATAATAAGAGTAATTATTCATGGCCAATCTTTACCAAAATATGTTTATTACGGGCCTGCAAGAGGCACCCCAGTAAATCATCCAGATAGGAAAGTCATCAATGTCAATGGAAAGGATGTTGAATTAACTGTTAAGGTTGGGAAATTTATCATTACAGTTCCATACGAAAAGAGTGTAGAGCTCTCAAAGAAATTAGATGAAATATGTAAAAAAGCACTTCCATTTGGCTACAGCTTGAATATGGGAGCATTTACAAAAGTAAAACCAACCGTTTCCGACTATTTAAAGTATGGAGAAGGGTTTGAGGATAAAATAGACCCTAGATTAATAGGAATGGTTGACCCTACTTCAAGAACTTCTGATAAAGTTAAGATGATTAAAGGTGATTAAATGAAAGAAAATTATAAACCGCAGTTTTACCCTGGAGAAACAATAATAGGTGAAAATAGAAGAAAACACATGGACCCGAACTGTGAATTAAAAAAATTAAGGGAAATTTCAGACGATGATTTAGTTAGAGTTTTAGGACATAGAAACCCTGGAGAAAGTTATAAAACAGTTCATCCACCATTGGAAGAAATGGACTTTGAGGAAGATGCCATTAAAGACCTTGTAGAACCAATTGAAGGGGCAAAAGAAGGTATAAGGGTTAGATATATTCAATTTGCAGATTCCATGTATAATGCACCTGCTCAGCCATACGATAGGGCAAGAACATACATGTGGAGGTTCAGAGGGGTAGATACTGGAACTCTTTCAGGAAGACAGGTTATTGAAATAAGAGAGCTCGACTTGGAAAAGATCTCAAAATGGCTTGTTGAAACAGAAATCTTTGACCCTGCAACATGTGGTATGAGAGGAGCTACTGTGCATGGGCACTCATTGAGGTTAGATGAAAACGGGCTCATGTTTGATGGATTGCAGAGATACATCTATGATGAAAAAACAGGGCATGTTCTGTATGTGAAGGAACAGGTTGGAATACCTTTGGATGAACCAGTAGATGTTGGAGAACCGCTTCCACAGGAATATCTTGCAAAAATTACGACTATTTATAGAAAGGATAATATTGGAATGAGGGAAGATAAAGAGGCATTGGAAGTTGTTGAAACAATACATGTGGCAAGGAGTGAAGGAGGATTTGGTATGAACTCATTTAAACACGATTTGAAAAAGAGATTAGGTGAGGAATAATGGGTGCTGAAAAGAAACTGTTCTTAAAGGCGTTGAAGGAAAAGTTTGAAGAAGACCCGGAAGAAAAATATACGAGCTTTTACTGCTTCGGAGGATGGAAACAGTCTGCAAGAAAAAGAGAGTTCTATGAAGCAGCTCAGAAAATAATGTCAAAAAGGGGAATTCCAGGATATAATCCAGATATTGGGGTTCCATTGGGGCAGAGAAAATTGATGACCTATAAAATATCTAAAACAGATGAGTATGTAGAAGGAGATGATTTGCACTTCTGTAACAATGCGGCAATTCAGCAGCTTGTAGATGATATTAAAAGAACCGTAATTGTAGGTATGGATACAGGACATGCTGTTCTTGAAAAAAGGCTCGGTGTAGAGGTTACGCCTGAAACAATAAACGAATACATGGAAACAGTTAATCACGCACTGCCAGGAGGTGCTGTTGTTCAGGAGCACATGGTTGAGGTTCATCCAGGTTTAGTTTGGGATTGCTATGCAAAGATATTTACAGGAAATGATGAGTTAGCAGATGAGCTCGATAAAAGATTTTTAATCGACATAAACAAAGAATTTCCAGAAGAGCAGGCAGAGATGTTAAAAAAATACATTGGAAATAAAACATATCAGGTTTCAAGGGTTCCAACAGTAGTTGTAAGGTGCTGTGATGGCGGAACAGTTTCAAGATGGTCTGCCATGCAAATTGGAATGTCATTCATTACGGCATACAAACTCTGTGCTGGTGAAGCTGCAATTGCTGACTTCTCATATGCGGCAAAACACGCAGATGTTATTCAGATGGGGACAATACTCCCTGCAAGAAGAGCAAGAGGGGCAAATGAGCCAGGAGGAGTTCCATTTGGAATATTTGCCGATATAATCCAAACATCAAGAGTATCCGATGACCCTGCGGAAGTGACCTTGGAGGTAATCGGAGCTGCGGCAACATTCTACGACCAAGTATGGCTTGGCTCCTACATGTCGGGAGGGGTAGGATTTACACAGTATGCAAGTGCAACCTATACAGACGATATTTTAGATGATTTTGTGTATTATGGTAAAGATTATGTGGAAGATAAATATGGAATGTGTGGCGTAGAGGCTTCAATGGATGTTGTGAGGGATATTGCAACAGAAGTAACATTATACGGTTTGGAACAGTATGATGAATACCCTACATTATTGGAAGACCACTTTGGAGGTTCTCAAAGAGCTGGGGTTGTTGCAGCAGCAGCAGGCTGTTCAGTTGCATTTGCCACAGGAAACTCAAATGCTGGAATCAATGGATGGTATTTAAGCCAAATATTACACAAAGAATATCACAGCAGATTAGGGTTCTATGGATACGACTTACAAGACCAGTGTGGTTCTGCAAACTCTGTATCTATTAGATCTGACGAAGGTTTATTACATGAGGCAAGAGGTCCAAACTATCCAAACTATGCCATGAATGTTGGGCATCAGCCAGAATATACAGGTATAGCCCAAGCACCACACGCTGCAAGAGGGGATGCCTTCTGCTTCAACCCACTTGTTAAAGTGGCATTTGCAGATAAGCACTTGGTATTTGACTTTAAGTGGCCAAGAAAGTGCGTTGCAAAAGGAGCTCTGAGGGAATTTGAACCTGCGGGTGAAAGGGATTTAATCATCCCTGGAAACCATTAAAAATAGTAAAATTATTTATTTTATTTATTATTTTTTATTCATTTTTTTATTTACCATTTATTTTTTATTCATTTTTTGGATTATTTATTATATATTCCCTATTTTTTAAACCAGTTTATCTTATTCATAATTGATGATTTATCCTTATTATATCCCTCTTCTTCATTGTAGAAATCCCGTTCCTCTTTATTATCATATTCTTCTTTTTCATCGTTTCTTTTATTATATTCTTTTTCTTTTTCTCTTTCTTTTTTATCATCATGGTTCTTCTTGTCCTTCTTTTTTTGTTCTAATTTTTCCCTATCCAACTCAAAATCTTCTTCTATTTTAATTACATGGTCTGCTATATTTTGAATTGCCGTGCTGAAACCAGGTTCTGCCCCTATTACTATAATCTTTTTACCATGTTCCTTAGCCTTTCGAATTGCAGGGAGGAAATCTGCGTCCCTTGTCATATAAACAATGGTATCAATGTTGTTGTTAAATACGAGTTCAGTTCCTTCAACAGCCATCTCCACATCAACATCTCCTGCTGAGATTCTTGGTTCAAAACCTTGATTTGCAATAGCCTCGATTAATTTATCTGATGCATACTGATTTAGATAAACCCTCCCAATTACAATACTTCCAAATTCATCTAAGACCTCTCTTATCTTATCCAAATCTATATTAAATTCCTTTCTCAACATATTTGGACCATCCACCAAAAGTGCCATTTTATTGGTACCTTTTCTACTGCTCTTTTTCACATAAAATTTTTTTAAATTACTTAATTTTTCCCACATATATATCACGCATTTAAATTGATAATAAAATTAAATTATAAACTTAAAATTTACACATTGCAAATTATATTATAATTAATAATTAATAATTCAGTACTTTTTCATATTTATCTTTAAATTCATTTAAGTTTTTTATGGTAGTGTCTAAGGTAAGAGGTGTTAATGATATATGACCTTTTTTTCTCAGAACATATACGTCCGTGCCCTCTTCCTCCTCCACTATGGGATATCCATCTATCCAATAGTAATCTCTCCCCCTAGGGTCGGTTCTTTCTTCCACATGAGTGGAATACATCTTTTTTGCCAATTTTGTAATTTCTATTGGCGTATTTTCGTCTGCATCCTCTGGGATATTTAAATTAATTACATCACATGGGAAATTACCATCGAGATATTTTTTAACAACCTTAGATGTAATTTTTGAAGGTGTGGTGAAATCCACAGGGGTTTCTCCTTCTCTAAATTTCAAATAATCGGCGGTGATTTGTAATGAACATGCCAAAGATTTTGCCCCATGGTGGGCTCCTTCAAATGCTGCCCCAAGTGTTCCAGAAGTTGTTATTTCAGTCCCTAAATTCTCACCCACATTTATACCAGAAATAACCATATCAGGAATCTTTTTTAAAATTTTATAAATTCCCAATATTACGCAGTCTGTGGGAGTCCCTGAAACTGCATAGCCATAATCTCCATTTGATAATTTTGTTTTATTTATCCTTAAAGGTTCAAATAAACTAATCGCCCTACCAACTCCGCTTTGCTGGTTTGTTGGTGCTACAATTATAACATTGGCATCCAATTCCTCCTTTAAAACAGATTTTAACGCCAGCAATCCATTTGAGTATATCCCGTCATCATTTACCAAAAGAATATCCACCATATCATCACCAATGTTGTTATAAATAAATATAATTTGAATAAATATGTAAGTTATAATAAACATATCTTTATTAGAAAATAATACTAAATTAATAATAAAAAGTATGCATATATTATATAAATATAAATATGTAATTTAATTTAAATTTTATTTTAGGTGATAATTTGAAAAAGAGAAATATTACTGAGTTTCAAATACTTTCTGAAATTGTAAGAAAACAGCCACATGTAAAACAAAAAGAAATAGCAGAAGTTTTAGGCATAACAGTTCAGGGAGTTTCCGAACATATAAGAAATCTTTTAAAGAAGGATTATATTAAATCAAGAGGTCGAGGAGAATATGTCCTTACAGATAAAGGAATGAGAGCGTTAAAAACATGGATTTCTGAGTTTAAAAATTATTTAAACGATGTAAATCAAGACATATATAGATATAAAGAAATATGGCCCGCTATTGCCTATGAAGATTTGAAAGAAGGGGATGAAGTATATTTGTTTATGAAAAAAGGACATTTATATGCCTCAAAATTTAATAAATCAGATTCCACTGCAAAAGTTGTTGAAGGCGGTAAAAAAGGGGAAGATATTGCCATAACTGACATAACAGGCATGATAGAAATAAAAAAAGGAAAAGTTATAATATTAAAAATACCTCCAAAGGTTAAAGGAGGTTCTCAGAATGTGGATTACGGTTTAATTAAAAACATAATTGATGAAAATAAAGATGCAGTAATAGCAAGTATGGGAACCATATCTTATGTAGTATCTAAAAAATTGGGTATAAATCCAGATATAAGATTTGCAGTTCATGAGGGGGTTGTAAGTGCCTGCAATAGAGGCTGTGATGTTATAGCCCTCATTACTGGAAAGATGACTGAGAAAATTGTGAAAGTATTGGATAAAAATAAGATAAGTTATACCGTATTAGATACTGCAAAAAATACCGATGAATAAAAAATTAAATAATAAATTATTAATATTAGTTATATTAATTTTTATAGTGTTAATATTTAATATTTAAAAAAATAAGAATTAAAACCATAAATGAATGTTTACTTTATTATGGTTTTCAATATATAGATATATACATTATATATAGATATATAAAAAAGATAAAAAAGAAAATAATATAATAAAAAAATAAATAAAATAATTAAAAAAAATAAAAAAGGTGAAATCATGGAAATAAATGGTGTATTCATAGAAGACACATTTGCAGAAGCATTCCCAATATGGGTTTCAAGAGTTTTAATTACAGCAGCAACAGAGAGACTTGCAAAAATAGCAGCAACAGAAGCAACAGGATTTGGATGTTCAGTTATCATGTGTCCAGCAGAAGCAGGTATTGAAAAATATATTCCACCAACAGAAACACCAGATGGAAGACCAGGATACATTATAGAAATATGCCACCCTAAAAAATCCGAGCTCGAACACCAGTTGTTAGAAAGATTGGGACAGTGTGTTTTAACAGCACCTACAACGGCGATATTTGATGCTATGGGAGAAGATGCTGATGAGCAGTTAAAAGTAGGATTTAAATTAAAATTCTTCGGCGATGGATACGAGAAAAAAGACAAAGTTGGAGAAAGGACAGTTTATAAAATACCTGTAATGGGTGGAGAATTTACAGCTGAAAGTAGATTAGGTATTAAAAAAGGAGTAGCAGGAGGAAACTTCTTTATAATGGCTGACAGCAACATGACAGCTTTAACAGCGGCAGAAGCTGCAATAGATGCTATAAACACAGTAGAAAAAACCATTACACCCTTCCCAGGAGGAATTGTTGCATCTGGAAGTAAGGTAGGGGCTTCAAATCCAAAATACAAATTTATGGTTGCTACAACAAACCACAAAATGTGCCCAACATTAAAAGACACTGTTGAAGATTCAGAAATTCCAAAAGATGTAAATGGAGTCTATGAAATTGTAATCGATGGTGTCGATGAAGAGGCAGTTAAAGAAGCTACAAAGGTAGGGATTTTAGCAGCTACAACTGTTAAAGGTGTTAAGAAAATTTCAGCAGGAAACTACGGTGGAAAATTGGGTAAATTCCAGATAAAATTAAGAGAATTATTTGAATAAATATTATTATATAATAATTTTCTATATAATATTTTAATTTTTTAAAAGATTAATGCATTTATCAAAATTTAAAAAGATTTAAATAATTTTAATATTGGGGGTTTTTACTTTGAAACCAAAATATGTATTAAAAAATGGCACATTTGCAGAATTTACACTCAACAAGTCCTTTAATACATACAAAGGTAGGGTTATAAAATCTGATTTTAACGGACCTATGGAAGGCATTGTAATGTTAAATAAAAAAAATCACTATTATTTTTACCCATTAAAAGCACTTCACATGGTTAAACCAGAACAATGCATTCCTATAAACATACTTCCAAAAACATCCCTACCAACAAATCCAAAAAATATACATACAAAAGAGGCACTTTCAAGGATTGTTGGACGGACTTTAAAGGTTTGCTACAACAATCCAAAAACAACTTACCTCGGAAGGCTTTTGGGCTTTACAAGAGGCATATTTTCATGGGCTCTTGTTTTGGAGATATATGGTGAAGTTGTTATTCTTATAAATCCAAATTATGTTGTATATTATGGCACAAAATGGAATCTTCCAAAAAATAACTCACCATACAAACCACCTATACTCTTAAATCTAACAAAAACCACCAACCATCTAAAAAAATGTCTTTTAGATGATGTTCAGCTTGAAATTAATCATCCAAGAATAAATATTGAAAATAAGGTTTATATTTATCCCTATGGTATTATTTCAAATGATAATTATTTAAAAAAACAAGTTTTAGGATTTCTTAAAGAACATGGTCTTTATTTTAAAAATGCTGATGAAATTAATAAAAAATAAAAAAATTTTATTTATATTATCCAATATATCTTAAATCCTCTTCTCTTGCAGGAATTTGCTGTTGTTGTTTTATGGCTTCTTCTTCGAATTTTTTGATTTTTTCTAAGAATTTTTCCATCTCTTTAGCCCTTTCTTCAAGTTCTGTCATACTGACCTCAAAACCAACAAACTTTGAAAGTATTTCCAATACCCTTCTTGCAGATTTTGGGTCCACCAAGTATCCGGGAGTTTCCCCCATAAGACATACTCCCTCAATGCCATTTAATTTTGAAAATGTGAGCATTAAACCAGCAGCCCCTATAATACTTCCACCATCCTGTCTAAATTCAGCACCGAGCTTGCTTATTTTATCGGCTAATTCTTTTGAGGTTGATGCAACATAAACTGCTGGCGTATCTTTTATTTTTCCTATACCAAATCCTCCTAATGTGTAGGTGATTTTTGCACCGTATCTTATGCCGATTTCTACAATTTTTTGAGAAAGATGATATTGGCCAGCGGGTGAAAGAGCCTGTGTATTTCCAAGAACTACGACCATAGGAACTGGTTCTTTTATCAGGTAAATCTCATTATTCATAAATTCAACTGTTCCATCATTATTCACCAAAACTTGTGGTGGAAAATCGTCACAATAAAGTTCTAAAACTTTCTCTCCATTAAATTCATGGATTAAATGCTCTGCTGCTATTCTCCCTACATGGCCTATTCCTGGCAGACCTTCTATTAATATAGCATCATTTAATGGTTCTGCATCATTTATTTTTTTTTCTATAATTTTTACCATGATATCCCTCTATATTTTATTTTATAGTTATCCATTTGATACTATATATAAGTTTATTTAATAAATTTAGATATGAATAATTTGAACTTAACGATTATTATTGGGGGCAATTAAATTGAATACTACATGCCATAATCCCATAATATTTATATATGTGACACATATAAATTAAAATGTTTGAAATTCGTATGATTTGGGAGGGATATTGTGAAAAAATCAGACGTTTTAGAACTAAGTTTTGAAGAGATGTACAATGTAGATAGACCTACACTAGGTAGGAAAGCTGATGTTTCATTGATTAGAGCACTTAAACTTTCAATTATAGAATATTTGGGATTTAATGCGGCGTCTAAGTTATATTTTGCGGGAATGCATTTTGGAGAAAACATCGGTGTTAAATCAATAGATGACATGAAAGAATTTTTTAAAGAATTAGGTATCGGAATTTTAAGTATGGCTAGTGAGAATCCATTAAAACTTAGAGTCGAGGAATGTATCGATTGTGCAGGATTGCCTAATTTAGGTAAACCAATATGCTACTTTGAAGCAGGTGTGATTGCAGGATGTTTAGAGTCCATATTGGATAAAAAAGTTAAAGTTGTGGAAACAAAATGTTATGCCAATGGAGATGACTGTTGTGAATTTGAAGTTTCTATTTTAAATACAAAAGAATAGGTATTTATCTCAAAATTATTTTTTTATAATTTTTTACAAGCTTTATAATATATCTTTCTTCGCTCTCAGAGATATTAAATATTCCCTTTACCCTATTTGCTATATGGCACCTACCAAAAAACAATGCCATGGCACATGTGAAGTTGTGAGCTCTCCTTTTTTTCGCCTTATCAAAATCGATGATATATATTTTATTAATATTTTTGTTGATAATTATGTGCTTTCCCCCTTGAATCTCCGTGTGGTCTATTTTGTGTAAATCAAGACGCAAACACTGCTTAAGGGTTTCTTCTATAATCCATAAGAGCTCTTCTTTATCAATATCATTTTGGTTCATGTAATCCTTTAATACAATTCCCTCTACAAATTCCATAATAAGAAAATCCTCTGAAAAATTATAAACTATTGGAGCTACTCCAAATGTGTTAATTTCTTTTAATATCTTTCCTTCATGGTAAATTGTATTTTTACCGCCAAGTCTCGGAACCTTAACTGCAACCAACTTATCATCCATAAATCCTTTAAAAACTACTCCCCGGTGTCCTTTACCTACAAAATCTATTAATTTTATATTATTTTCTTTTAAAATTTTGTTTAGCATTTTCCAATCTACTAAATCATGTATTATAGGATGATTTTTAAATTTTTCAATAATATTTAAATTGTTGTAGTTATTTTCATCTCTATTCATAAATTCACCAAATTAAATATAAATAATGTTTATAGTATGGGGTCATATTACACTCTTACCTCTAATACCTTCATATAGGAATAACCACATAATAAGGGTTATACAACGCAAAAGAATACTTTTTTACGAATATAACCTTTGATATTAAAAACTTATTCATAAAACTTCTTTAATATGGAATTGGTGTGCTC
>NZ_WAKW01000045.1 GCF_015523155.1 Methanothermococcus sp. | reverse complement strand
GATATAACAGTTTTTCTTAATGATATATTTCCACTACCTTCATTTAATGCCTTAAATGATAATGTTGCTACTGTGAAATTACCATATGGTGGATTTGAAAACCATGCTAAACTTATTTTTCCAGATGAAACATTTGTTGCTTTTAAAGTTGTGTTATTGGAGATATCACTTAGTTTAATGTTTGTTAAATTCAAAATACTTGGATTATAATTAATGCATGTTTCGAAACCACTGCATGTTGCATTTTTTGGAACATTTTTTACAGTTAAATTTAGGTTGAAGGTATCTCCAACATGTGTATTTATATTATCTGGGATTAATTCTACCGACACATCTTCTGCATAACACATCCCAATTAAAGAAATCATTAAAACTGAGAGTGTAAATAACTTCCACTTCATAATGTATCACCAAAAAATAATAATAAATAACTTTTAAAAAATAATTATTTAATTTGCAGTATAGGGAACTGCGGTGTTGTTGTTAGGATAGTATCTAAGGAAATAATGGGTGGTTCTACCCTTAAATGCATCTGGATGTATTATTTCTCCCAAATCCATTAATACTTCATCTGTATTCATAAGTCCCAATTGCCAGTAATCTCCGCTTATACAGTATATTCTACCATTTTGAACTGATTTAAAGGTTGTGTATCCTGGATTATTGTCTTTAAATGTTGATAGCCATGCTGTGCTTGATGGTATTATCCAAACATCTGCATTTTTAGCTCTTTCGGCAAATGTTTCATAGTCAATCTTTGCACTACCTGTTCCAGGATAATCACTGAATATGTAATTTCCATTACAGTCATCCATTATTCCCTTAGCTACATAGGATTGAGCCTTAGGCACGTAGGTTCCGTAGGATGGGTAATTTACACCCCATGCAACTAGAACAGGTTCTTTGCCTCTTGTTAATCTTCTAACATTTAATGCCTTTTTTTCAATCTTTGTAAAGTATTTGCTTGCTACATCTTCTTTGTTGTAGAATGCTGCAAACATCTTAACCCATTCACATCTTGCGAGATATGAATCCTCTAAATATTCTGCATCCGCTACATAGGTTATATTCAAATCTTTACATTTTGCAATAATGGCATCCCCACTATATCCTGGATAAACGAATACCACCTGTGGAGAAATATTTACTATTTTATTATAATTTGGACTGTATGATGAACCTACATCGACTATGGAACCGTTGTTAAGCCCCTGTTTGATGTTATCGAAATACCATTTGTAGCCTTTGCCCCACATGATTCCTTTAACTGAACCAATTACTGAACCATCGTTATTCAATGGCTCCATTAGTGCTATGTGTGTAGAGCTCATCACAACGACATTTGTTAATGGAACATTCAAAACTTTATCATATTTTCCATTAGCCCAAGTTGGTATAGCTTCAGATGCATTTTTTAATAGGAATTTCTGCCCTGTGGCATCTTCAACTATTTTATATGCGTATGCATCGCCGTTGTATGGATTTACTTCATTTCCATTTTTGTCATAGTAAGTAATTTTTATGTCTTTGGCATAATGAATAGGTTCTCTAAGTCTATCATAGTTTTTGAAGAGATATACAACATCCGCAATATCTATGGAGTTATCGCAGTTTAAATCTCCATCTTCTAATGGAATATTCCTATGCTTGAATAGATATATCACATCAGAAATATCTATGGAGCCATCTCCATTTACATCGCCCAATCTGTGGTTGTAGTCCCCATCTGCAAATACTGGGGATATATATATTAATAAAGATAATACACTAAGTATTATTATGGGATGAGTATTTATATTTTTCGACATAATATATCACCCAAAAAGTTTTTAAAGTAGTAATATTTATATATTATAGTTTTATTGTAATTTATTCAATATTTACAAGAAAATTTTAAAATAATTCATAATATTTATATATTACGGTTTAGTTTATACCTATTAAAAATATCTTAAATAAGATATTTAAATTTTTATGGTGAGAGTATGAGAAATATATCTGTATTAATTATCTCCCTATTTATTTTTTCAATGCCTATTGTATTTGCAGAGAATACAGAAAATAGTATAAGTTTAGATATAAACATGCCTAAAAAGGTAAATGTAGGTGATAACTTTACCATCAACATAGATGTTAATGTAAATAAAAATATAAATATATCTGGGTTTGAATGCACAGTAAGAATACCTCTCCAAAATATTGGTAGTGTAAAAATAACAAATGTTACGGGAAATGAAGAGATAAAAAAAGAAGCAGGTAAATTTTACCAAATTAAGTATGATAATAACACTGCATTTATCAAATTTGCTACCTTTGAAAAACCAATAAATTCAAACTTTCACTTAATGACTATTAATGCAGTGCCATTGAAAGAGGGCAATATTTCGTTTACATTTAGACCTATAGCATCCGATGAAAATGGATATCATATAGTCCCAAACCCAAAGATAAAAACTATCTATTTGATGGTAGTTAATAACAGAGATAATAATAATTCTAATATTTTAGGTAAATCTAACGAAAATTTTTTATCCACTATAATTAATGCCATAAAAAATTTTTTAAAGTCCATAATTGGTGGTTAAATGAAAATAAATAAATTATTATGCTTATCTATTTTTTTAATATTATTTACTGAAAATTTTGCATTAGATGATGTTGTTGTAAAATTAACTCCAAATGATTTAGAATCAAATGGAAATTTAATAAATTTTAATATTACAGTTGAAAATATACCTCCAAAGGGGAGTTTAGGTGTGCCATCGTCATATACTGACCCAGAAATAAAAGATGGTGGATGTCAAGGCGTGGATATTTATATAAATTACTCAAAGGATTATTTAAGCCCCATTGGATTTAATTGGAGTAATATATGTAAAGATAATAAGATAAAAGAATACAAATTCAAAGACGGAGTTTTTTATTTATCTATAATGTTTGATAAGCCAATATATAATAATGTCATAAACCTCGGAACAATAACATTTAATCCTTTAAAAAAAGGAGAAACTACATTAAATGTTAGCGGTAAGGTGAGCTCCGAATGGGGCATTAAATACGATAGTAAAAATTTATATTACCGTAACTATGGTGAAAAATCACAATATAGGGAACCCTACCCCGACACTAAATTCTATGGTGCAACAGTGAATATTAAGGAAATAGGAAATTACACAGGTTCTACTAATTTAAACGGTGAATTGAACGAAAATATAGTTTCATCTTCTTCGTCTTCATCGACAATAATAAACAAGATAAATATAATTACAAATCAAAGCACACCAAAAGTTATTGTAAAAAAAATAAATGTTTCGGAGGAGAAACCAAATATAACGGTTATAATAAATACCGATGGAAAAAACAGTTTAGATTACAATTTGTTGGCATCTGTTTTTATTGGAAGCATTTTATCTGGAATCATATTTGGATTATTGTTTAGAAGGATGATACCATGAAATACATAATCTTATTTTTATCCTTTTTTGTTTTTTTATCGGGAGCATATGGCGAAAATGTATCCGTAGAATTAACCCCTAATAATATAAGCAAGTATGTTGGAGATACATTTAATTTGGATTTGATTGTAAAAAATGTTCCAAAAAATGCAACATGCAGTGGTTTCGAAACATGCATTAATTATAATCCAAGTATTTTGAATTTAACAAACATTAAACTAAGTGATATCTCCAATAAAGCAACTTTAAAAGCAACAAATGTTTCATCTGGAAAAATAAGTTTAGCATGGTTTTCAAATCCACCATATGGTAATTTCACAGTAGCAACATTATCATTTAAGGCATTAAATGAAGGTAGTGGAAATATATCATTAAGAAAAACTGTTATATC
>NZ_WAKW01000044.1 GCF_015523155.1 Methanothermococcus sp. | reverse complement strand
GGAAGGGTATTTTTTGTTAAAAATGGTATAAATATTGAGGATTTGATTGATAAATTGGAGAATAAACCATATATTGTTAAATAGAATAATAAAAATAATAAAAAGAAAAAACGTGATATTATGCTAAAATCACAGCTTCAAAAGGAAATTGAGAATATAAAAAATAACAATTTATATAGATTTTTAAGAAAAAAGGACAATAATATTTTAGATTTCTCTTCAAATGATTATTTATGCCTTTCAAAGCATCCAGAGGTAATAGATGCCGTAAAAGATGGTTTAAAATACGGATTTGGTTCAACAGGCTCACGATTAACATCAGGAGATATAAACCACCAAATATTGGAAGAAAAGATAGCACAGTTTAAGGGAACTGAGGAAGCTCTGATATATTCCACAGGTTATGCCACAAATGTTGGGGTAATTAGTGCATTGTGTAAAAAGGGAGATTTGATTTTAAGCGATAAATTGAACCATGCTTCAATAATAGATGGTTGCAGGCTGAGTAAAGCAGATGTTTTAATTTATAACCACTGCGATATGGATAATTTAATTCATTTAATTGAAGAGAATGGGAGCTCCTATAATAATTTATTCATCATCACAGATGGGGTATTCTCCATGGATGGAGATATTGCTCCACTGGATAAATTAAAAAAGATTGCCGATGAATACAATGGGATATTGATAATAGACGACGCTCACGGCACTGGGGTTTTAGGAAATGGGAAGGGCACTTTAAAACATTTTAATTTAAAACCATCAGACAATATAATTCAGATAGGCACACTATCAAAGGCTGTTGGAGGTTTGGGGGGTTTTGTATGTAGTATTGAGGAAGTGATTGAATACCTTATAAACACATCCAGAAGTTTTATATATTCTACTTCCCTTCCGCCGTCTGTTGTTAGTGGATGTATTAAAAGTTTTGAGCTCATAGAAGAAGGAGCTCTAACAAAAAAATTGCAAAAAAATATAGAGCTCGCAAATAAAATTTTTAAAGAACAGGATTTAATAGAAGAAGATAATTTAACGCCCATTTATCCGTTCATTTTTAAAGAAAAAACCATGGATATTGCAGAACATTTAATGAAAAATAATATCTTCTGTGTTGGAATTAGATATCCAACTGTTCCAAGAGGTATGGAGAGGTTAAGAGTTAGTATAAATGTTGGACATAGTGAGGGGGATTTCAGAGCTCTGTGTGAATGTATTAAAAAATTTAAATAATATATAAAAAATGTTTATTTTTAAAGTTGAGGTGGGTAATATTATAATACTTAATATAATACATAATTTTTTAAGAAGACATGGGGCATGGAAAATTTCGGGGTATCAGCAGGATGTTTATTATTATTCAGTGTATATTTTGAAATTACCGCATTAAATGATATTTTTAACAAAAAATATCATGATATATTAATATCCATTCTTTTATTTATAGTTGGGTATTCATTCACTGCTTTATGTTGGTTAGAGGCTATTTTTAATGATATATATGGATATATTTCAAATAAAAAATATTATTCATTTCAAACAGCAGAGACTGTATCAAAAAATAGCGTAGATGGCTATTTTAATAACATATCAATAGTAGTCCAGTGTAGTTTATTATTGGTAGGTTCATTATTTTTATTATATCATATTGAATTTTTTAAATCATTTGATGGGATATTTTTAAGTATTATGGCAGTTGTTATGGTCATAATAGTAATAATAGATATTATATATTGCTTTATTTTTAAAAATATGCCGAATAAAATAAGAACAGCTTTAAGCACTGTTAATCCAATAATTTGGATATTCACATTAATATCCTTATTATATATTAACAGGCATTATTGGTTTGGAGTGTGTGGGGGCATGTTATTATTTTTAAGTTTTAATTTTTATAATATGTTATCCATCCAAAATAATATATTAATCACCATAATTTTAAAATTAAAACCATGGTTAAAAAAAGTTTTTGAAGAAAAAATAATGGATAGAATTATAACTACTAATAATTACGACCATAAAATAGATGAACCAATTCCATTAACCGAGGATATAGATTGTTTTGATACCTTAAAAAAAGTTGATATGATTAAAGAAGGCATATCTAAAAATATACTAAATAGCTATAAAATCATAGCATTATATGGAAATTGGGGATGTGGTAAAAGTAGTGTAATTAAAACATTAATGAAGGAATTAGATTTAGAAAATAAAGTGATTCAATGCATTAAAGAAGATTATGGAATTAAAAAATTAACAGAATCGATAATGAATAAATTATCCAACGAATATATCAATAAAAAAGAAAAATTTATATCGATTAAATTTGATGCTTGGGAGTATGAAAACGAAGAAAATATATCTTATGATTTATTATGCCATATTGTTAATGAATTAGAAAAAAATACGGATATTAAGTTTGGAATTAAAGCTATAAAAAATAAAATTTTAAAATCTGGTGCAATAGTTTTAAAATCTGTTAGTGTTAATTATAAGATTTTTGGCTTTAATTTTGAAAACAATTTTAACAATGAAAAATATAAAGAAGTGGAAAATTTAAAAAATGGACTTAATAAAATATCCGATGTTCTCAGTAAAAATAATAAAAGACTTATAGTTTTTATTGATGAGCTCGACAGATGCGAAAGAGAAAATATTTTAAAATTTTTAGCATCCCTTAAATTATTTTTTACCAGTGGGGACAATATAAATTATATCTGTGCAGTGGATAAAGATGCAGTAGAAAAAGCACTCAAAAATAAATACAACGATGGAGAAAAAGCAGAAGAATATTTAGAAAAAATTTTTAATTTTTCGTTTAATATGCCAAAAACATTTAATGTAGAAAAATTTATCAAACAATATGGGTTTAATGATTATAATGCTGAAAAACTTGCAAAATTCTTTGAAGCAATTAATTTTACAACTCCAAGGCATTTAAAGAAAGTTTTGAAAATATGATTATTTAGTCAATATTAAAACATCAGATGGTATTAATAAGGATTTAAAGAAATTAATTCCAGACATAATCTGTATTGGTTTAGAATGTATGCCTTCTACTTCAAAATACTACCTTAAAAAATATTATCCAAACCAAAATCTCATTGAAAATATAATAAAAAGATTAAAAAGCGGTAGTAGAAACTATTTATTTGATACAATTTTTGTTTTGTATTTTATAATTCTCTACGAATTTTATCCAGCAGTTTTAAAGGAAATGAAACTTGGATATGAATCAAAAATTAATACTATTAAAAATCCAGATTGGGTATTGTCATTTAAAGATAATTCGACTACCAACCAAACTCAGCAGAATGGGAACAAATCAAATATTGGGTATATCCTTAAAAAATTTTGTCTCAAAGCTTGGGTATTAAATGAAATTACTGAAATTGTAAATACACAAACTAAAAAAAGTGATGAAACCAGTCATAAAAACCTTCCATTTTCTGGTTTAATTGAACTACACCATAAATGGAAAAATGATAACACTATTGAATTTAAAAAAAGAGGTCATTACGCTATTGAATTATATAACAATGCAATGACTAAGATTGAGAAAGAAGTGAGGAATAATATTGGATTGTCTGACATTTCTAACAATGAACTTGGTGAATTTAATAAAATCATAGAACATGATAGAACTAAAAGAATATTAAATCCAATTTCAGTATTATCTTATTTTTTTATGCCAAATACCAATGACGATAAACCTACTGCAAAATATTCTGCGGAGCATAACGAATATTTAACTGCAACAATAATTAGGAGTGAGGAATATACTGAAATTAATAAGATATACGCTAATTTTTGGATATGTTTAGAAAAGATATTGGAAGGGGAATATGCCACTAATAACAATAAGCTGGGAAGTGATTATAATATATTAAACTTATTTGATATGGTGGAAACACTACTTTAATCTTTAAAATTCCATAAGATAAATATAAATTTGACGAAAAACGAAGAAAAGGGAAAAAGGTTATTGGTGAATTAATCATAGTATGATATTAATTTTTAAGAAAATCATCCAACGTCCCTTTTACCTTAGACTCAGTCATTTTTGCATATTCTAAAATTTCTTTGGCTGAGGCTCCTTTTTCACTTAACCCGTAGAATGTGTTTTCACCAAGTAATACATAGTGCCATTTTCTATGGTCTCTTTTTTCAGGTGGGAGCTCATTTATAGTATTCACAAAGTTAATTGCAGAAATCATTTTTTGTTGGACATTTTTATTGTTAAGGTCTTTCTGTGCCTTAGTTTCAACAAGATATATATCGTTGGCGAATTTTATCATAAAGTCGGGATAGTAGTGGGCAAGTAGTCCGTCCTCTCTAATATATGGAATGCCTGCGAATGTATGTTTTGTTTCAATTATCTTTATGAACGCCTCTACTTCGGAATCGCAATCTATGAATTCCATAAAGTTCTTTTCAAACCCTCCTTTATTTGAAGGATATGGGAGTTTTTCATATATTGATTTAGAAACATTTAGTGAATAATTTTCTCTCATTTTAAGTTCTTTAACTTCTGAGAAGTAATGTTCAATTGTTTCTGCATTTCTTACTTCTATTTGATTCTGCATTTCATATATGGCTATATTAATGGTTCTCATAATGTGTATAAATACATCTGGTAATAATAGTATTCTCCAATTGTTGCCCCCTAATGGGTTAAATGGCTGATTAAATAACCTGTTTCTTATGTATAAGTCAGTTAGTCGTGCAATTTCAAATGGATTTGCCTGAATTACTGGGTATTTTTTACTTCGTTTTGATTTAGGACTTGTCGATTTATTGGAAATATGATTTACTAATTTTTGAATATATTCATTATAGTTTTTTGCATTGAATTCAAGACTACTTATTTTGTATTCTCCAAATACTGTTTTTACAGTAAGTTCTTTTGATATGAAGGATTCTTCTTTTGGAACTACCTTTTTTAAATTTTCAAGTGGAATTGGGAAAGGATTTAATTTATTTATGTCATATTCAAAGGGTTTTACATATTCCTCCCTATCTTGTATTATGTAAGGAATGAATAAATCATATTTTTCATAATCTTCTTTTAATGGAACTTTTATAATGTCTCCCAATATGCTTGTTTTGTCTCTTGGTTCTGTGGTGGTTACCCCTGCAATTCCATCTTTTATATAATCATCATAGAACTTTATAAATGCAGGATGTTCAATAATACTTAATATATCAAGATAGTTGCTTGGCTCTTTTTTCTCTATTAACATTCTTCTAAGATTTTCTCTTTTTATGTCTTCGTATTCCTTTTCTCTCCACATTAATCTTAATCCACGACCTATGGTTTGCTCCAATAAGATTTGAGATTGGCTTGACCTTAAAGGGACTATTACACATATATTATTTACATCAAAACCTTCTCGGAGCATTAAGACAGAGACTATTACTTTCGGACTTTTGTATTTGTCAATGTTAAATAATCTTTGTTTAATCTTTGCCCATTCATCTGGCTTAACCTCTCCTTTTCTGTTGGAATGGATTTCTAAAATATCCTCTTCATTTAGTCCTTCGTTTTTTAAGAATTCAGTGACGAGTGGGGCAACATCGGTATCTTCACATATTACAAGCATTTTAGGGTGTTTATTTGAGGTTCCGTTTTCCTCAGTAAGTTTAACAAATTCATTTTCTAACATGTTTAATTTTGTTAAACCTGCTCTGAGCATTATTTTTTGACCTTCGGAAAGTGCAATTGGTTTATTATTTTCATCTCTAATTGCCTTATAATCAAGTTCAAGATTTGCAATTTCTTTTCTTCTATCCAATACAACCGTTTTTACAAGTCCTTGCTGGATTGCAGTTTTTAAGTCAAAATTAGATATTATATGTGGAAAATAATGTTTCTGTTTTTGCTTTGAACCTGTAACATTATATGGTGTTGCTGAAAAATCAATTTGTATAAATCTGTTCTTTTTGTTTTTTGAAATGTAATTTAGACTTTTTTGCCATTCTACTTCTAATACTTCACCGCTTTTTTTAATCTCGTGGATATGGTGTGCTTCATCATTAAATACTACTAAACTTGGTAGGTTTGCAAGATATTCTATTTCGTCCCCTCTAAAATATTTGCTATCAAGGGCATTTAGGTCATTACCTCCCGCCTTTCCAGGAGTTATTGGGAGTATGTCCTTAACAACTTCTGAGGGGTCATCCAGTGGATTACTAATTTTCTTTTTATCTTTATCATCTCCTGCTAATAAATGCCAGTTTGTAATTGCTATTAATCCATCGCCAGTTACCTTTTTTCCAATTTCTTCCTTCTTTACAACACTTGATTGGATAAAACCAAATATTTCATCTTTATATCCTGTTGGAATGAATAATTCTTCATATTTTTTAAAGTCTGACTCTTCAAAATTTCGGGTTTTATCCTCCTGTTCTTTTCCAAGAAATGCATCCAATAATCTTTCATATACAATTAATCCAGGGGCAACAATTAAAAAATTTTTAGAAAATTTTCCAGATTCTTCTTTTTCATGTTTTGCATTCAAATACTGCCATATTAAAAGGGCGTTCAATACCCATGTTTTTCCAGTTCCTGTTGCCATCTTAATACAATATTTTGAATGATTGTGTTTGTCCTGACATAAATCAGTAATGTTTAATTCTGATAACAATTCGGGGTTTATATTGTCATATAAATCTACTACATTTTTTGATTCTAAAACTTCGTGCATATATATGGTGTTTAATATGGATTGTTTTTGCCCCTCGTGGAAGTTAATATTTCTAACTTCACAAAATGAATCGTGGAACCAATACATCAATAAATCACGGGTGGTAGGGGTTACTTTTTCTAAAAGTTCCCCGCTTTCCCATTCCCTATTTACTATTTCGCTAATTGATTCTGCAAGTTTTAATGGAATATCCCCAGTCCCTTTTATAGTTTTTATTCTCATACTATTTTACCTCCAAAACTGTTACACTTTCAAAACCAAATACATCAACTGCTTTTACACAAACTTTACGAGCTCCCTCTTTCTTTGGAACTGTAATTATAGCCTTTCTAACAACATGATATGGATCAGTATTATCGGTCGTGTTTCCTCTGTAATCCTGCCATTTACTTCTGAATACCTTTCCATCATAATCTGGGTCAATACTCCAATATTCTATTAAACTTAATGGGTCTTTTTCAATTATTTTGTTTAATTTTTCTTTGTTTTTATCATCAAGCGGTAATGAATCAGGAGATAGGAGAATATAGTTTTCAAGTTTTACTATTAAATCCTCATAACCTTCTCCTTTTGTTGGTGAAGGGTCTCTTTTTTCTATTGGTGCCACTGTGAGATATTGAAGGGATGAAAACCTTATTTTTCCAGAGTTTATTAATTTTTTATAACTTGCCTTTGTTTTTAATTTATCCAATAAATCAGGTGGGATTACTAAAACCTCTAAATTTTTATCGTTCATACTGTCAATAATTTGTCCAATATCCGGCATAAAATTCCAACCTAATACGATTACTTTTTTCCAACCGCCCATGTATTCATTTCTTAATTTTATCGCTCTTTTAATTGTGCTAATTCCTGTCATTTTAGAAGGTGAATCTACATAAACTAATGTTTTTTCATCTTTAATATAACCTAAATTGTTTAATACGCCTTCCTTCTTTGGAAATGGAATTGCACCAAATAAATTTAAAACAACATGTGCTAAATCGGAAACTCTTCTATATTGAGATTGTTCAAATTGTTCCTTTTGATAATCTCCTATTGATTGGTATAGGAATGGCTTTGCATCTATGTCAATAAGTCTTTTTCTCATAATCATACAGGCGGGCTTTCCTAAATCTGACATAATCCATCTTCTACCAAGTTTCTCTGCTACGGCTCCTGTTGTTCCTGAGCCAGCGAAGAAGTCGGCAACTATTGAGTCAGGATTTGAAGATGCTTTTATGATTCTTTCAAGGAGTTTTAATGGTTTTTCTGTAGCGTATCCTGTTCTTTTTACACCATCAATCTTTAAACGAGCTGCTACACTAAATTGCCACCAATCTTCAGGAATTTTTCCTCTCTTTCTTAATTCTTCAAGATCTGCTTCAGTCCATCCTCCTTTTGTATCAAATGCCTTTCTAAAGGATTGATTTGGATCTTTATATGGAATACGAATTTCATTTTCATTGAAAATCCATTTTCTTGTTTTAGAATACCAAAAAATAAGATCGTGCTTTCTATTAAATTGTTTCATGCCAGGAGAGCCTGGTCCTGTATAGCACCACACAATCTCATTCCTAAAATTCTCCTTCCCAAATATTTCATCCATAATCACTTTAACATAATGTCCAACATGCCAATCGATATGAACATAAATACTCCCCTGTTCTGACAATAATTCCCTCATTAAAATTAATCTCGGAACCATCATTCTTAAATAGGAAGCAGTGCCGTCTTTCCAAGTATCAGAGTAGGCAAATTGTTCAATTACAGTAGGTCTTTTTTCAATATCACAACCTGGTAATTTTATGTTAGTTCTATAATCTGCCTTTGAATCAAATGGTGGGTCAATATAAATTAAGTCAATTTTTCCCCTCATTGATGGAGTATATTCATCTCCTGCAAGTAGTGCCTGCATAACTAATAAATTATCTCCATAAATTAACCTATTTCTCCATCCTTCTTCGGAGTCTTTTAACTCCTGCCCAAAATATCCTTCCCCTACCGCCTTTGTAGGAATTACACATTCATTGGTTTGAAGTGTAATTCTATTTTTGTCTGAAAGGCTATCCAATATTTTCTGTGCCTCTTTTTTCCCTTCCCTAACAATTTTAGGTAATTCATCTATTAATGAAGCCATAATATACACACCTACGAATTTATTTTTATAGGGTATATAACCTTTGCAACTACTTAATAATTACTATAATTTACATGTTTGAATTATCATTAAAACTTTAAATAGAAAGAAAACAAATATAATTATGTGAATGAATGAAATAATAAGGGCATATATAATGGTTTAAGATTAATAAAAGAGCATGAGGGGGAGTTTAATTAAACTAATCTAAATTAAACAATTTTTACAAAAATATAAACCAACATTATTAGATATTACAAAAAGAGGGTGAAAATATGAGTATAATATCAAGTGTTGAAAATAATAATAAATCATTTATTACTTCCAAATCTGAAAAATGTACCATATATATAGGGTCCTGACGGCTTCAAATCTAAAAATGAAATGGATGAGTTTATTGCGACAATGAAGTCAGATTTTGAAAATATTGAAGTCATGTACTATCGTAGATATTCTACATGTCCAGACCCCATATTAATATTCGAGTTTGGAAAAGAACTATTGAATTATATTATGGGAGAATTATTGAATAATAATATTGATTTACAGTAGTTAGAGATAATATTGGAGAAAAAATATATGAACGTATAGATGACAAAATATGGGATAGCATTGAATACATAATAATAGATAATTTCCCGGATATTAAAGAATTTAAAAAAATCAAATATCAAAGAAAATATAAAATGTCCTGATAAACCATTAAATTTGTGTTTTAAAGGAGACATAGGTGTAAATATTGAAATAATTTTGAAAATTGATCCTTCAAATTTGGACAAAATTGATAATTTTATTAACAAGAATATAATCAATGAAATAATAAGAAAATCCAAGAGTTACAAAAATGATTTTGGGGCTGTAGGTATTCAATATATCATAACTGAAAATGAAATGTATTTATAGTGTTCGACATAAAACTTAATTAATCAAAAATTTATCAATCCACTTTCTCGCATAACTCAATCTCTTGCTAAATCTGTTAAAGCAGTCTCTAATTTCATTTTTCAGCTCATCCAGAGTTTTTATAAGTTTGGGAGACAGTTATCGT
>NZ_WAKW01000043.1 GCF_015523155.1 Methanothermococcus sp. | reverse complement strand
GACGGAGGGGAATAATTCACTCAGAGTTATACCCCATATAATGGTAATCTCTGGCTAAAATCCCCTATGAGTCAGGAAGCCTTGCCCGAAGGCGAGGCTACGAAAACCTTTCGGTTTTCGTTTAACCCCTCCTGTAAGGGAGAGTAATTCACACTACCATCCAATATTTAGTAATTTCCCGTCATAAACAATAACTGCATCTCCTTTCATATAAACTCCATCCTCATTAATTTCAACTTCTAAATCTCCACCGTCTAAATGTGCTAAAACCTTACTTCCTGTTTTTCCAAGTTTATGGGCAATAATTACTGAGCTCGTAGTTCCAGTTCCGCATGCCGTTGTATAACCTGCCCCCCTTTCCCATGTAAGTATTTTTATTTCATTGGGATTTATAACCTCTATAAAATGGACATTTATTCTTTCAGGGAATACTTTGTGGTTTTCTATCTCTTTACCTAAAATATTTAAGTTATTCCTTGCAAAATCCATGGTAATATCGTTATCTTCAACAAATATCACAGCGTGGGGGTTTCCAACATTTACAACGCTTAATTTAATTTCATCCATCAAATCATTGTTTAATTTAACACTTTCATTTAAAAATTCATCCTCTTCGGACTTCCCTTCTATCTTCATAGGTATATCTTTTAATTGAAATGTCGGAACTCCCATATATACCTTAACTGTTTTTACAATATCATTTTCTATTTCCATTTCTGAAACTCTTAAACCGCCTTTTGTTTCTACATTCAATGGATTCTTTTTTAATATCCGCTCATAAACATACTTGGAGAAGCACCTTATTCCATTTCCACACATTTCAGCCTCTGACCCATCACTGTTGAATATCCTAAACCTCACATCGTATTTGTCATCAGTTGGTTTTTGGACATATATGACACCATCGGCACCAATTGAAAATCCCCTTCTACATATTTTTCTTGAAAATTCTTCTTTATCTTCTTCTTTTATTTTTATTCCATCAAACTCATTTATTACAATATAATCATTCCCTAGACCGTGCATTTTTGTAAATTCTAAATCTTTAATATTCACAATTATCACCATATTTGTATATTTATATATTCATCTAATAACATACCTATTTAAATACATATTTGAAAATTTAAAAAAATAAAATAAAATATAAGATATATAAATTATTCTGCACTTGGTCTTTTGCTTATAATTTTAACCTTGTTTATTTTTGACTCATCAATAACAACAACATCCCTTATAGCTAAAACTATTTTATAAGGGATTAATTTATAGCAGTCATCGGATGGAGGTATGGGACTTTGGTCTGATGGTTCCACATCCAACGAAATTATTTTACCAGTATTTTCGTCAATCACCACATCGGTTACTTTTCCTATAATACTCCCCATATTTCCTACAATTGATTTTCCATACAATGTTCTAAACGGAATTTTATTATTTACTCTCATAAACTCACCATACTTCATTTATTATTATTCTTTTTATTCCAGTAACTTTCAACAAGATTTTTATCTTCCAATGTATTTATATTTAATATGGGTTCATCAATAATATATAATTCTTCTCTCTGTTCGCCATATTTTGGACTTAGTATATTAATACCTGATGGAATATATCCATTCAGCACAATACTGGGATTACCTGGATAGGCATCCTTTTCAATAGCTACACATAGGGATTCTAAATTATTTGTTTTAGATTTTATAATATAGTAATAGTTTATAATTTTATTTATGGTTTTTGGTTTAATTGTGGGTATATCACAGGATATTACCATGAAAGGTTCTGAAAAATATGATATACATTCGTTTAAATCATGGATATAATCTATTCCTGATGTTTTAATTAGATGTATATTTATATTATCTTTATATTTTTTAGCCAAATACTCCTCGGTTTTTGGTGTATTTTTTGATACTGCAATATATATATTATTGATGTTAGATTTTAAAAGTGCTTCAACAATATAATCTATCATGGGTTTTTTTAGAATAGGTAATAGGGGTTTTTCAATATCCAAATTTAACCTTGTGCCTTTTCCACCAGCCATTATTAATGCATCCATATTTTCACTGAATAGACTATATATATCGTTATAAATTATAAAAGTTAATAAATAGTTTATACAATATACAGATATGTTATAGACATATATATTGAATAATAAAAAAATATTTACAAAGATACTAAAAATATATAAAAAAATAAAAAGGGAAATTATGGAATTATTAATCTATATAATTATAACAAATTTGGTAATTTCTATTATATTATTATATTTTGTTTTTAATTTGTTAAAAAGAATCGATATATTAACATTAACCGATAAAACCAATAATCCTGCATTAGTCAATATAACACCCAAAATCAAAAAAACCAAAATAGAATTATTAAATGATGAAAAATATTATTATTATGTTCTTAATATTATATCTTCTGCTAAAAAAGAAATAGATATTATTATGTTTTCAATATATAAATGTAAAAAAACAGAAGATTTAATATATGAACTTATAAATGCTAGAAAAAGGGGTGTAATGATTAGAGTTATACTTGATGGAGAGGTAGAGTCAAATAAATTAATAAAACATTTGTTAAGTAGTGAGAGAATACCTGTAAAATTAGCCGAACATCAAAGAACCCACAACAAACTTATAATTGTAGATGGTGAGATAGTGGTGCTTGGAAGTCATAATTGGACCGATAAAGCACTTTTTGAAAATAGGGAATCCAGTGTCGCTATAACTGATAAAAAAATAGTTAATAAAGAGAATGATTATTTTGAATCTGTGTGGAGATCTATGTCCTAAAAATAAAATAGATGTTGGTGAATTAAATGAAGAAAAGTTTAAAGGTCAAACCAATTGAAAATGGAACAGTAATAGACCATATAAACAAAGGAAAAGCATTAAACGTTTATAAGGTTTTAAAGATAGATAAAAATCAAACCGTAACTATTGCTATGAATGTACCTTCTAAAAAAAATAATGGAAAAAAAGATGTTTTAAAGATAGAAGGTATAGAGCTCTCAAAAGAAGATGTAAATAAAATAAGTCTTATATCTCCAAATGCCACAATAAATATAATAAAGGATGGAGTTGTTGTAAGAAAATTTAAAGTTGAAATACCCGATACGATAGAAGGTATATTAAAATGCACAAATCCAAACTGCATTACTCAAATTGAAAACATTGCCGGCAAATTTAAAGTTGAGGAAAAGGAGCCTTTAAAAATAAGATGTGCATACTGTGAAAAATTTTTAAATTCTATTGAAATATGTCGATAAAATTAAATGAAATAAAAAAATAAAAGATAATGAAAGATAAAAAGGTAAAAAATATAAAACATATAAGAAAATATGGGATATTAAGGTGATATTGTGAAATTACACGAATATGAAGCAAAGGAAATATTTAAAAAATACAAAATACCTGTTCCAGAGGGATTCATAACATCAACAGAAATCGAAAAACTAAATAAACCTGTTGTAATAAAGGCCCAGGTTCTTGTAGGTGGAAGAGGAAAAGCCGGTGGAATTTTATTTGCAGATACCGTGGATGAGGCTAATGAGAAAATCAAAGAATTACTAAATAAGGATATAAAAGGAGAAAAGGTTGAAAAAGTTCTTGTTGAAGAGAAAATCCCTATTGAGAAAGAATACTATTTGGGAATAACAATAGATAGGGCAGAGAGAAAGCCAGTAATTATGTTTTCAACAGAAGGTGGGGTAGAAATAGAGGAAGTCGCAAAAACCAATCCTGAAAAAATAATAAAATATCATGTTAATCCACAGAGTGAATTTTTACCATATATTGCGAGAAATATTTTAAAAGATGCGGATATCCCTTCAAAGGAAATTCCGAAGGTTGCAGACATAATGTACAAATTATACAATGTATTTAAAGATATGGATGGAATGCTTGTGGAGATAAACCCTGTTGTAATTACGGAAGATGGGAGAGCTCTTGCAGCTGATGCAGTTTTGAATGTAGATGATGATGCATATTATAGGCATGACTATACTCAATTTGAAGAATTCAGCAAAAAAGATAAACTTGAATTTGCCTATGTAGAGCTCGATGGAGATATTGGAGTCATCGGCAATGGTGCAGGTCTTACACTTGCAAGTATGGATATGGTAAAAGAATATGGTGGAAATCCAGCATGTTTCTTAGATATTGGGGGAGGAGCAAATGAAGAGACCGTTAAAAAAGCCCTTGAAAAGGTATTGGAAAGGGATGTAAAAGGCATATTTATAAATGTGCTTGCAGGTATTACAAGGTGCGATGAAGTTGCAAAGGGTATTGTTGAAGTGTTGAAAAAACATCCAAATGTAAAGTTTGCCGTAAGGATGATGGGAACCAACGAAGAAGAAGGAAGAAAAATATTAACTGAAAACGGCATCCCATTTGAACGCTCAATGGAGGGTGCTGCTAAAAAATTGATGGAAATGATTAATTCATAATCTAATATTATTTATGGATATTATCCGCATAAAATCTATTAATATATTGTAATATATTATCATATATAATATTATATCATAAATCTATTTTAAAGTTTAAGTTAAGTTAAAGTTAAAAATAAATACTATTTGTTATAACCATAATGAGAAATATATTTAATTTATAATTTTTATAGTAATCAAATATATCATCACAGGTGGAATTTTGAAAAGGAATGATATACAGAAGGTAATGATATTAGGTTCCGGACCTATTGTGATAGGTCAGGCGGCAGAATTCGATTTTTCAGGTTCTCAGGCGTGTAAGTCGTTGAGAGAAGAAGGAATATACACTATTTTGGTAAATTCAAACCCTGCAACAATCCAAACTGATACCAATATTGCAGATAAAGTTTATCTCGAACCACTTCATCCAAAGATTGTAGAAAAAATTATAGCAAAGGAAAGACCTGATGCCATACTTCCAACGATGGGAGGTCAAACTGGATTAAATTTAGCCATGGACCTTCACAGAATGGGGGTTTTAGAAAAATACGGCGTAGAGTTGCTTGGTTCAAAAGTGGAAGTAATAGAAACAAGTGAAGATAGAAAGCTCTTCAACAGAGCTATGGAAGAAATAGGTGAGCCAGTAACAAAATCTTATGCTGTAAATTCAATTGAAGAGGCATTAGATGCAGTAGCTGAGCTCGGTTATCCTGTAATAGTTAGACCTGCATTCACACTTGGAGGAACTGGTGGAGGTATTGCCCATAACGAAGAGGAATTAATAGAAATTACTGAAAAAGGTCTTAAATATTCCATCATCAATCAGGTTTTAATAGATGAAAGCGTTCTTGGATGGAAAGAATATGAATACGAAGTAATGAGGGATGCAAAGGATAACTGTATTGTTGTATGTAATATGGAGAACATAGACCCTATGGGAATACACACAGGAGAAAGTATTGTTGTAGCTCCATCCCAAACCCTTAGTGATAAAGTGCATCAAAGACTTAGAAATGCGGCATTAAAAATCATAAGGCACTTGAAGATAGAAGGGGGCTGTAATGTCCAGTTTGCAGTAAATAAAGACATGACGGAATATAGAGTAATCGAGGTAAATCCAAGAGTAAGTAGGAGCTCCGCACTTGCAAGTAAGGCAACAGGATATCCAATTGCTAAGATAGCTGCTAAGATAGCCATCGGAATGACCCTTGATGAAATTAAAAACGATGTTACAAAGGAAACCCCTGCGAGCTTCGAACCTACCTTAGATTATGTTGTTGTAAAGATACCAAGATGGCCATTTGACAAGTTTAGAACTGTTGATAAGCACTTAGGAACAAGTATGAAATCCACAGGAGAAGTAATGGCAATAGGTAGAACCCTTGAAGAAGCACTTCAAAAGGCAATTAGGAGCCTAGATATTGGAAGACATGGTTTAATAGGGGACGGAAAAGATATTAACCATACCAACGAAAAAATCAACGATATATTAAAAAATCCAACTGATGAAAGAATATTTGTAATAGCTGAGGCACTTGATAGGGGCTGGACAGTTTCAGAAATATGCGAATTAACAAATATAAATGAATTTTTCATTAAGAAAATAAAAAATATTGTTGATACGAAGAAGGAGCTCGAAGTTTTATCTAAGTTAATTTAAAGAAATTTTAAAGAAATTAATTTAAATAATTATCATTATATATTTATGGTGAAACACATGGTAGAAAACGAAAAACTAAAAGAAGTAATACTTAAAGCAAAAATGCTTGGTTTTTCCGATGTTCAATTGGCGAATTTATTAAACAAGGACGAGAAGGAAATTAGAGAATTAAGAAAAGAGCTCAATGTAGTGCCAGTTTATAAAATGGTAGATACTTGTGCTGCTGAATTCGAAGCAAAAACTCCTTATTATTACTCCTGCTATGAAAATCTATTTTATGAGGAACAGAACGAAAGCGTTCCATCGGACAGGAAGAAGGTAATAATTTTAGGTTCGGGACCTATAAGAATTGGTCAGGGTGTGGAATTTGACTATTCAACAGTTCATGCAATATTTGCCTTAAAAGATATGGGAATTGAGGCAATAATTGTAAATAACAACCCTGAAACAGTATCCACAGATTACGATACCTCAGATAAACTCTATTTTGAGCCCCTCACCTTTGAGGAAATTATGAACATTATTGAAAACGAAAATAAAAACGGCGAGTTGTTAGGTGTAGTTGTTCAGTTTGGAGGGCAGACTGCAATAAACCTTGCTATGAAGTTATACAGTGCAGGTGTAAATATACTTGGAACATCACCTCAGTCAATTGATTTGGCAGAGGATAGGGAGCAGTTCTCCGAAATATTAAAAAAATTAAATATACCTCAGGCTGAGGGATCTACCGTATATAATGAAGAAGATGCTTTAAAAGTTGCTGAAAAAATCGGATATCCTGTGCTTGTTAGACCTTCCTATGTGCTTGGTGGAAGGGCAATGGATATCGTATATAATGAAGATGAATTAAAGGATTACATGAAAGAAGCTGTAAAGGTATCTTCTGAGCATCCCATATTAATTGATAAGTTTTTAGATGATGCCGTTGAAGTTGATGTGGATGCAGTTTGCGACGGCGAAGATGTGTTTATAGGAGGAATTATGGAACACATCGAAGAAGCCGGAGTTCATAGTGGAGATAGTGCCTGCGTAATACCACCTCAGACACTTTCAAAAGATGTTGTGGATACAATCGTAGATTACACAACAAAACTTGCAAAAGAATTGGGCGTAGTTGGATTGATAAATATACAGTATGCTATAAAGGATGGAATTGTTTATATTATCGAGGCAAATCCAAGGGCAAGTAGAACAGTTCCTTATGTAAGTAAATCCGTTGGAGTTCCTCTTGCAAAGATTGCCACAAAGGTTATAATGGGACACAAACTTAAAGATATGGGATATATTGGATTGGCAGAGGCAAAATATGTAAGTGTTAAAGAGGCTGTATTCCCATTCCAGAAACTACCTGGTGTGGACCCTGTGCTCAGTCCAGAGATGAAATCAACAGGGGAGGCAATAGGTATTGATACCGACTTTGGTAAGGCATATTATAAAGCACAGTTATCTGCAAACATGGAGCTTCCAACCTCTGGAACAGTATTCATAAGTGTTAAAGAAAAAGATAAAAAACATGTTTTTTATATAGCAAAAAAATTCAATGAATTTGGATTTAACATCGTGGCTACAAAAGGCACTGCGGAAGTAATTAGAAATGGAGGAATAGATGCAAAGATTGTTAAAAAGATATCCGAGGGTATGTCTGGAAATATTCTTGAATTAATTCAGAAGGGAGAAATCGATTTAATTATAAACACCTCCTCAGGAAGTAAGGCAAAATCAGACGGATACTACATTAGAAGGGCAGCAGTGGAGTTTAATATACCCTATATCACAACAATTCAAGGGGCATTATCCACAATAAAAGCAATAGAAACTATTAAAAAAGAAGAATTGGGGGTATATTCTTTGAATGAACTTGAAAATGAAAATTAATGCTACTACCAATAATAAATAAAATAACAAAATCAAAATAATTTATCTTTATTATTTTTTAATTTTAAACGCTATTATTAATTATTATTTATTGGCTGTATTATATTTCTAAAATTATTTTTATTTTATTAAATTATAATTAATTAATCTTGGTTGTGATAATATGGACATTTATTTAAAAAAATTAAGGAATAAACATTTAAAAAAGAGAAAAAAGAAAAACCCAAACCTACCCATAGCCACATGGGTTCAGGACGATATATTTTTGGATAAATCTATTGGAAAAAGCATAACAATTATATTGAGAACCGTTGGTTGTAGATGGGCATACGAAAGCGGCGGATGCACAATGTGCAGTTATTTAATGGATAGCTCCCCTATAAAAATAGATGCTGAGAATATTATAAACCAGTTTGAGCACGCTTTAAAAATCGAAGAAGAAATAATAAAAAATCCAAAAAATTATTCAATAAAGTTATTTACATCAGGTAGTTTTTTAGATGAATTCGAAGTTCCAAAAGAGGTCAAGGAACATATTTTCAAAAAAATAGGTGAGCTCCCTATAAAAGAGGTAGCAGTTGAATCAAGACCTGAGTTCATTACAGATGATAATTTAAAAATACTACGAAAATATATCGATAAAGAGGTAAATGTGGAAATTGGAGTGGGAATCGAGACATTAAATGAAAAAATAAGAAATGTATCAATTCACAAAGGAGTATCTACTGATGACATTAAAAAGGCAATAGAAACTGCAAAAAAATACGATGTTGGAATAAAAGCATATCTGTTAATAAAACCGCCGTTCATTACTGAAAAGCAGGCCGTAGTCGATTCAATTCACTCTGCAAATGAGTGCATAAGGATGGGATGTAGTAGGATAGCCTACTGTCCTGCAACAATTCATAAAGGGACCTTAACAGAATTACTTTGGAAGAAGAATCAATATAGGCCGCCGTTTTTATGGAGTGTTTTGGAAATCTTAAAAGAGGTAAAATCCCAAAACCCCGATAAACTTATAATGTGTGATACCTCAGGAATACCATCAAATAGGGGAGCCCATAATAAAATGAATTGCAAATGCAACTACAAGATAAAAGAGATACTCAATGATTTCACAATTACTCAGGATTTGTCATTGATTGAAGGAGCTCTCAATATGGGATGTGAATGTAAAAAATACTGGGAAGAGTTTATAAAATTTGAAGAAAAGAACATTGTTCCATTAGGTGAGGGTGATACATAATAAACATAATCAATAATAAACATAATCACCATCAATCAAATAAAGAATTGGAAATCCTCATTCATTATCCAAAAAAGTTATTAAAAGAATTTAAGGTGCGAACATGTATTTAAAATTAGAAGGATTTATAAAAGATGTATATTATTCGCCACAATTAACCGCAGAACTTAGCGAAAGTTCAATAACGGATTTCGATATTAACGAATGTCCATCATGCGGTATTATAGATTTAGGGAATAATAATAAGGTTGCATATAGTAAATGGGTCTCACCAAAAAGAACCCGTTCATATCCATTTGCAAGATTGTATGATATATTTGGAACCAATTACACAAAAATAACCATCATTCCAATTATAAAAGATGAAGGAGCGGATAGTAGCAATAATGATAGGATAAATGCAATGACGTATTCTTGGATGAATCTTTTGAATATTTATATTGTTTTAGGATGGTATAATGATGCAGAAAAAGCATATGGAAAAGGTAAAACAAACTTAATTACCAATCAAAAAATGGATAAAGATTATATTGTCAGCAAAATTAAAGAAATTAGTAAATATAAAATGTCCGCCCTCCATTGGAATACTACACATTTTCAAAAGGACTTTAAAAAGATATATTTAAATGCAGTTGAGAGTTATAAAAAAATTAGTAAATTGAAAAATGTGAATCTTCACTCTTTTGAAAATCATTTAAAGGTCTTAGAAAATTTTAAGAAAAATAAACAATTTGATATAGAAAAATTTAAAGAATATACATTAAAAAGGTCAAAAGAGGCACAAAATAGAGAAATAAAAACAATTCATGAACTTGAATATTTAAGCGATGGTTATAAGGGATTATTCATTATAAGCAATTATTTAGGTGGATTATATTACCTAACGGCTGATGAAATTTATATTGAGGATGGCATATTTATAATTCAGGAGTCAAAAAATAGTTCAAAAGGAAAGTTACCATCCATTAATGATATAAAAGATGGTCTTTTTAAGTTAATTCTTTATTCAAATCTTGATAAGCTGGAATATGAAGGGGAAAAAGTTGCATTTAAAACACGATTAAAATTAACAGGAAACTTAAAGGGGAATTTAAAACTTCCTGCAGATAATAATGATATAAGCGATTTTATAAACAAAAATGGATTATCAAGGCATAAATCTACAATTTTAAAATTACAAAAAGAGGCAGAAATTAATAATATAGAAATATTAATTGGTGACAATAAATGAAAGAGATTAAAAGTGCTTTAAGATATCCTGGAGGGAAGTCAAAGGCAATTAAGTATATCCTTCCAATGATAAAAAAGGTTCAATTTGAAGAGTATAGAGAACCATTCTTAGGAGGCGGTTCTGTATTTTTAGCAGTTAAGCAAAATATCAAAGGAATAAAAAAGTTTTGGATAAATGACCTTAATTATGATTTGTATTGTTTTTGGAGAATTTTAAGAGATTATCCAAAAAAACTTTACAGTGCAGCTAGAGAAGTTAAAGAAAAATGGAAAAATGGAAGAGAGTTTTTTAATTACTATATGGAAGAAAAGGATTATAGTGAATTTGAAAGGGCGGTAAGATTTTTTGTCTTAAATAGAATAACATTTTCAGGAACTGTTGACAGCGGTGGTTATTCAGAACAGGCATTTCAGAAGAGATTTACATATTCATCTATTGATCGTATGTTAAAAATGGCACAATTATTAGAAGGGGTAGTTGTTACAAATTATGATTATGAAAAAGTTATTTTTGAAGAAGGCAAAAACGTGTTCATCTTCTTAGATCCACCATATTTTAAATCAAGAAAGTCGAGATTGTATGGGAAAAAAGGAGATTTGCATGAATCTTTTGACCATGAAAGATTCGCTGAAAATATGAAAAAGTGCAAACACAAATGGTTAATTACATATGATGATTCTCCCGAAATTAGAGAACTGTTTGATTTCGCGAATATAAAAGAATATACTCTACAATATGGCATGAACAACTACAAAAAGGAGCGGGCAGAAAAAGGAAAAGAAATTTTCATATTTAATTATGATGATATTGATGAATAAAATGTTTTAGTGAAAAGAATGAAAAGCCCATTATTTACTACTTTCATCACTTTGACGTCCCAAATATGATTAAATTACATTAATGTATATCTAATTCCTAATAAAAACTGAGTATAATAAAAAAGAAAATCTAAAAAAGAAGAAGTTTAAAAAATTCTATATTATTTTTATTTTATTCCAATTCTTTGTATTTTAATGATCGCTTAATTACATCGATATGAGGTTTTCCGTAGCTCACAAGTTTTCCTGTTCTCATGTCGTTTATTACAACAACAGCCGGTGCAAACATACCTTTGTCTATTTTATAGAAGTCGTAGTTTGCAGCTTTAAATGTTTCTAAGAATGGTTTTCCATAGCCTGCTGATGAACAGGAAGGTAATGCTTTACATAAAGCTTCAATATCATCGTTTTCATCACTTTCTATGTAGTAGTATGTTCTTCCACCATAAAGCACCATATCGTTTGTAGCTCCCATCATAACCAAATCATCACCAACAATTGGTGCAACAGGTGCAATTCCTGCTGCAAATTTAACCTTATTTACATCGAAGTGGAGAGCTTCGAGCATTTTGTAGGTTCCGTTTTCTACAACTCTACCGCTGATTTGTATTGAACCAACCAATGATGCTGTTGGAGCAACTAAGAGATATAAATTTTCAGGTTCAACGCCACATTTTTCAGCAACATAATCTGCAACTTCTTCATTTGGAAGTTCTGACGCTTCTAAACATAATATAGCAACATCTGCATCGTCTTCATATCCAATTTCTTCATAAGTTGCCTTAGGCATTTTTGCAAGAGCTCTTGCAGGACCTGAACCCATGGCAAAATACTTACCAACTTTAACACTCCAGCCAGCTTTCTGAGCTCCGAGTGTTGCTATTGCCGGATGGGAGGTTTTTATTTTAACGGATGGTAATACCATTTTATCATATAATGTTCCTGTTATGCTAACACCAACATGTGCCAATCCACCCAAACATACCTTTGTATATGCTTTTCCTGCTTCAAAACTACCTGCTACATTGACACCACAGTCGAGAACAGTTGCCCCATTTTCAAGTGTTATTACTTCAATGTTCATGTCATATTTTCTTTTAATCATATCTTCAACTATTGGAAGAGCTTTTAAATTTACACTTACCATTCTTTCACCTTTTTATTACCGTATATAATACATCTAATTTATTTACTATAATATTTTTTATATCTTTTGATTTTTTATTTTCTCTATTTTATTTTCATAATATTATTTTTTTAAAAATAAGTATTACTATATAGTTAATTTTATATATTATAACTTTAATTAAGTTAATTTTATAATATTAAAATATAACTTTAAAATTAAAATTTGGTGATGTATATGAATAATAATACCTCAAAAATAATAATAGGTATATTGTGTATAATTGCTGCTTCAGCTTTGGCCGTAAATGCCTACACCTCTTACACTGCCAAAGCCACTGCAATAAAATACACAAATGAAGCAATACCCATAGTAACAGATGCTATTGCAAATGACAATATGACGGAATATAATGAAGCTGAAAAACTTTTAAATAAAGCTATAAAAGCAGATCCAAACTATCCATGGGCATGGTACAATTTGGCAAATGTATATATCAATCAAGACCATTTCCATCACTACGACAAATTTCCATACCATACTTATAAACAAGACGGATTGGAAAAAGAAACAGAGTATTACAATAAAGGAATAAATGCCGCTAAAAAATTTATAGAATTAATGCCAAAGGCAAAATCCTTAGGGTATGTAAGAATTGGAGATGCAAATTACTTCTATGTAGATAGCTATCCTGATAGAAAAAATAAGGTATTACCCTATTATCTCAAAGTTATGAATGATACCAGCTCCCTTAAAAAATATGGTGGATTGGGAGCTGTATCAACACTCTATGCAAATACTGGAAGAACCTACTTAGCAATGGGTGAATTCCCTGAGGCGCTATATTATTACAACAAATCGGCAAATATAGTTCCAGAAGGACCTGCCTATGAACACTATATATGGTCATATATTATCAATGCAGAATTTGGAAATTCAGACTATAAAACAGCAAATTATTACTGCCACAAATTTGTTGATGAATACGGCCCACAGAAAGGCTGGACTATGGATTTAGGGCATATGCCAACAGCTGTTTCTGCATATGAGCTCGGTAAATATAATGAGGTTATAAAGCAGTGTAAAGGCGTATTTAGTTACGACCCAGAATCAGCATATACAGGAGAGGCTCATAGGTATATTGCTATGGTAGATATGAAAAGAGGAAATAAAGAAGATGCAATAAAACACCTTATGAAAAATATTGAGTTCTCTACAACTATGACAGAGGATGGAGGAGATAACTATCCAGCAGATTTGCCTGTTGGCCACTATGAGAGAGGATTGGCCTACTACTACCTTGGAAAATATACTGGAAATAAAAGTTATTATGAAAAAGCTTTAAAAGATTTTAAATACCTCGCAAATTACAAAAATATATCGGATAGAACCATAGCTCACGAGAATTATTACTTCTTAGGAACTGAAATGGCTGCATTTACATGTGCTAAATTGGGAGATAATAAAAATGCTATAAATTATGCAAATATGGCAGTGAATGAACTAAAAACCGATAAACTTCAGCTTGTAGGATGGAATAAGTACTTCGGTTCTGAGGCTGAAAATATTGCCAATCTTGCAAAAGATGGTAAATTAAGTAATACAGCACTACCTTCATTCCTATACCAGATAGAACATTAAAATTATCTTTCTTTATTTTATTATTATAAAATAATACCAAATAATAAAATCATCTTAAAAAATTAAATATAGAAAACTTTATATGTTTTAAAATATATATTAATAAACATAATATTTGGAGGTGATAAATAATGTGCGCACCAATAGCCATAACAGCAGGTGCTGGGGCTCCAACAATTGGTATGGTATTGCCACAGATAATGGGCATGATAGTTTTGGGCCTTGCAGGAATATGGGCAATAGTATCAACCAGAACCCCTACAAAATCAGATGTGGCAGAAGTGGAAACAAATTAATCATATAAATATATAAATATACAATAACCAAATAATCGTTTGGAGGTGATAAATAATGTGCGCACCAGTTTCAGCAACAGTAGGTGCAAGCGCTGCAACAATTGCAACAGCATTTTCAGTTGCTCAGATATTGGGTATATCCGCATTAGTTGGCGCTACATTGTTTGCAGTAAGAGGTTCATTAAAAACCTTATTTGTAAATAGAGTCTAAAAAGTTTAATAATATTTTAATTATTTATTTTTTTTAATTTTTTTATGGTTCTTAATAACTTTATAAATAATTATCAATATTATAGGGAAAATATGATTTCATTCTTAATAAAACCAAAAATATTACAGGTAGAAACTACAAACGATTGTAATAGTAACTGTGAGATTTGCATGAGAACACATTTAAAACGACCTATGGGCAGTATTTCATTTGAAGAATTTAAAAAATTACCACTGAATGATTTTAATGAAGTAGCACTTCACGGTTGGGGGGAATGCCTTCTTCATCCAGATATATTTAAAATGGTCTCTTATGCAAAATCCTTGGGCTTAAAAACCAGTCTATGTTCTAATGGTTCATTGCTTGATAAAAGATTGGATGAATTGCTTAAAAGTGGATTGGACGAAATTGCATTTGGTATTTATTCCTTGGATGGAAAAGAACATATATTGAACAATATAAAAACACTTGTTGAAGAAAAGAACAATAGGAATATTCCTCTGACCACATATATCGATATTACCATGTTTAAAGATAATTTAGAACATATTCCAGAAATAATAGATACAGGAATTGAATTGGGAGTGAATGGTATCGTATTGCATAGATTATTTGATATATATGGCGTAAATAAAGAGATAAAATATGGGCTAACCAACAAAGAAGAAAAAGCATTTATAAATGGTTTAATATCAAAATATAAAAATAAAATAAACATATATCCACCATTACCTCACACTACACCTTGCAGGATATTATTGAATTGTATGTTTATTAGATGGGATTGTATGCAATCCCCATGTGTTTATTTAACAGATGAGTCTCTTGGAGATGCACGAACATCCTACAATGAATTGAGAAAAAGACATCTGTTGTATATAAAAAAGAAGGTGAAAAAAAATGACATCTGCAAACGCTGTATCTGGTAGTAATATACTTGCAAACGATATTGCAAAGTTTGGAATTTCCTTTATATTTGCCTGTATTGGATATTTTATAAGTATTGGAATGGGTGGTGAAGCCGTATTTTCATCGTGGTTGCATGCACCATTCTTAGGTCCTGCAATATTTGGGGGATTAATCTATATATTTTGGATATCTCTTGCAAAGGAGTTGTGTGGAAAGTATTATGGAATAGTAGTCTCAGTGCTTATAGTCTCATTCTTTTTAATGGTGGGTCCATGGTTTAGTGTTGTTGATCCAACATGGTATGGAATAATAGGTATAATATCTGCTTTGATTATGGGATACTTAACAGAAAGATACAATGGAGCAGTGGGTCTTGCATCATTTATGATTATAAATTGGGCATGTTTTTATGGTTTGGCTGTATATCCTTCCTGGTCACCAACATATACTATCTCAGGACTTGGAATAGCATTTGTATTGTCAATAGTATCAGGTTATGTGGGCGATTATGTGGCAAAATTTGTAGCAAAATATGCTAAATCCTATTTTTAATTATTTATTGCCCATATTTTTTATTTCGGCTATTTTATGAATTTTTTAATATTTAATTTTGGGTGTATAATTTTTATATTATATAAAATAAAGATAGTAATTTTGTGGGTCATATTACACTCTTACCTCTAATACCTTCATATAGGAATAACCACATAATAAGGGTTATACAACGCAAAAGAATACTTTTTTACGAATATAACCTTTGAT
>NZ_WAKW01000042.1 GCF_015523155.1 Methanothermococcus sp. | reverse complement strand
TTATTATAAACTGCATAACAGATTTAGAGGATGTTCTTTACTATGAAAAAACCTTTGAAACCATAGAAAAATGTGGAGATATAGATATTATAGGCATCGTTAAAAATAAAGATGAATATGATGTCGATGTTAAAAGAATTTTATAATTTAACTTATTCCGCAAGAAGTCCCTTCTGTTATAAATCCTTCGGATTTTAACTTCGTTTGATTGTAAAATCTCCTCGTTTCGCGAAGATAAGGAATTAAAAAATCCTTTGGATTTTAGCTCGCAAATAAAGATTTGCTATGGTAGAGTCCATTTTAAGACGGAGGAGAGTAATTCACTTAGAGTTATACCTTATATAAAGGTAATCTCTTGGCTAAAATCTCCTATGAGTAGGAAGGTTTGCGAAGGGCGAGGGCTACGAAAACCGAAGTTTTCGTTTAACCCCTTCCGTAAGTAGGGGTAATTCACTAATTTACTATACCTTGTATCTCAATATAGCGGCAATGCCTTTGAATGCTTTATATATCTGGTTTCCCTCTTCGGTATCTGTTGAAACTATCTTTAAATCTGCCCCAGATTCATCACATAATTTTGCAAGGTATTCAATTATATCCTCTGTATTGTCTATATAAAGCATACCTCCACATTTTGGACAGGTTTTTGTTTTTAAAGATTCTTCAACTTTTGGGAGCTCGTCATTTTTTACATTTATCTCTTCTGTGTAATCACAGTTGTTACATTTTATTGTTATTCTTGACATATTGATGTTATCCGTAACAATTAGAGTATCCACTGCCCCCATTTGAAGATATCTCATAACCTCTTTTTCACCGTATGCCGCAAGACCACCATCTTCTTTTATGAGTTCCTTAAAGAATCTTTGAACAACTTCCTTTTCCTTCATTAAATCCAAATCCCTTAAAAGACCAGATGCTTTATCCAAAAGTTCTCTTACTCCAAATTCCTCGGTATAACACAAATCAAATGTATCAATCACCTTCTTTTTTAACTCATGGTGAAGATAGTCCTTATTTACAAATTCATTTTTGGTATTTCCAGGACCCCCAACAAGTATGCCACTTAATTTTTTTTCTTGAAATAGGGGCAAAAACTCCTCATTTGCATATTCTCCAACCCTTATCATAAACTGATTTGCAGCATCATCTATCAGTCTTTCAAGCCTTCTCGCCGACTGACCACCTGCCTTAAATTTTCCAGGAACACCACTTGTTAATCTTTTTAGTATTTGAATATTTTTTCCCTTAACAAGAGCAATTGTAGCTTCGTTCCTGTCAATAAGTATAATACCGTAAATATCTTTTTCCTGAATAAAATCTTCCAACGGCTCGGTGTAAAACTGAGAATCACATCTATATACAAATGTTTTTATAGGTTCTGGAGGTTCCAACACATAGGTTTCCATTTTCTCAGTTCCTGGACCTCCTCTTGGAATCATTCCTGCAAATATAATTACCCCTTTTTCAAGGGGTTCTTTTAAAAGTTTTAATCTTTGCAATATTACCTCAATTGCCGATTGAACATTTTTTCTCGTTGTTTTACTTTTAATATTTGAGGATTGGGAGAGCTCTTCCCTAAGATACTGCCCAACATCTGATAGTCTTTTTCCCGCTGGAATGTATAAACTAATTAGTTCTGTTCCTTTTCCTTTTTTATTTTTCAATTCTTTAAGTGCCTTTTTGAATAGATAAACATCTGTTGCAGTATTGCTCATAAAATCACCATATTATTAAATTTTTTATTTTTATATAAAATTTTAATATTGTAATATATATACATATATATCTTTAAAAATTATTCATTACATAAACTTAATTTTTTTAATTTTTATTTTTAAAATATTATTCCTTTAAAAAAAGCTATATATTTACATCAAGTATATTAACTCCATATTTGAATGCTTTTCCAATCATGAACTCACCAATTTAAATTCAAAGTTATAATGAATATTAAATTATAAAATTAACTATATAATAAAAAACCTAAATAAATCCTATGAAAATTAAATAACATTAATCTTTAAATTTTCCATTTTAATTTATTATTGTATTTATATTTAAAAATTATATATATTTTTTTTTATTAATTGGAAAATAATATATAT
>NZ_WAKW01000041.1 GCF_015523155.1 Methanothermococcus sp. | reverse complement strand
GATATGATAGAGGTCACAATGCCGAAAATGCTTCGTTAGACTATTCAAAAAAAGTTCAAAAAGAAACTTTTTTAATGAGTAATATTGCTCCTCAAGCTAAATGGTTAAACCGTAAATACTGGGCAAAAGTAGAAAGATTTAGCAGATTCTTAGCTGTAAAGTACGGTATAGTTAATATAATTACGGGAAATTGCGGAAGCATAGGTCATCTTAAAAACAATGTAAATATACCTAAGTGGTGGTATAAAATAATTTATATTCCAAAACTACATAAATTTATTGGATTTTTAGCTCCTAACACCAATAAAGGTATGAAAACAGCAAAGCTTAAAGAATATAAAGTTCCGATAGAAGAAATAGAACAAATTTGTAATATTGGAATTGAAGACAAAAAATAAAAAAAGAAAGAAACTATTGATTAACAGTTTCTTTAAATTTTCTAATAATATTTTCAAATTCTTTTTTAGTAGTATGAGGGATTCCATCGCTTTCAATAGTATATATATCAGAAGCCAAATAATATACTTTGCTCCCTTTGCTTGTAGGATCTATATGTATACCTATTAAAATCGTAGCTCCATATCTATTTCTAACATAATAGATAGGTTTAAAATCATTAGAATCTATATTATTTTTTTCAGTAAATTCATAATCTTTTTTACTTAATGAACCTACAGGAAAAACAGGAAACCTTTCTGCTTTTTTAAATTTTCTGTTTAAATTTGCGAGTATTACTTCTTTAGAATTTTTAGTTTGAATTACTCCTGATTGACTGATATGTTTGTGTTCTAATACAAAATATGCAGGTAATTTATTTACTTCGCTTTTGATTTTATCAGGAGACCAATTATTAATTGCCATACAATATCCACCTATTAAAGTGCAAGTTCTTAAACATCCTTTACTTATATTAATATATGTAGCGTCATGAGCAATTCTTAAATCCCATTTTCCATTTTTTTGTGTTAAAGTATAAGGTTTTTTAAATGTTACTTCACATTTATCATAGTCATCAGGATGAGAAGTTATGCTGTATACTTTTACTTTACCTATTACATATTTATCCGTAAATTTTACATTTCTTGAATATGCATGACTATAAAGTTTATCTTGAACATAAACTCTTCTAAAACCTAAAAGACCATTCCATTTATCAGGATTACTTAAATTTTGTTTAATTTTATTAGCGGTAATAATTTCACCTGATGCGGGATCTTTTGTAATAAAATAATAATCTCTATATTTTGTAGCTTGTCCAGTATATATTTTTGGTTTATCAGGTGCTCCTATTGGAGTACACCCGGTAAACATAAACATTCCTGCTACTCCTGCTAAGACTATCTTTGTTATAGTTGTGTTTTTCATTTTATCTCCTTTTTTTTAGAATTTATATCCAATATATCCGCCAAAAGTTGTCGTTGAATAAGATTCAGTATCAACATATGTGCTTCCAACTTCTACTTCTGCACCAACAACAATATGTTTTTTTACCGGGTATTCTACCCCCGCAATACCTGCAAGTATATATCCATTTTTACTATCATTATTGCTTGTAATATCATCACTAAATCCAACATAGCCGATTTTTCCTCCAGCATATGCTCTTGCCCCACAATTAAATGTATAAGTTGGTGCTATTTGCCAACTAAATTCTGTGTAAGTCGTATCACCTGATTTATTTGAGAAATCCATTTTTCCATAATTAAATTCGATGCCATACCTCATTCCCCAAGCACCAGGTTCACCAAGATCTTTATTTATTGCATAACTTAAACCATATACTGTGCTAGAATCAAGACCACTATCGCTAATATCTACATGTTTCACTTGTAGTGAAAGTGTATTTTCTTTTTGTCCAAGATATGTAATCCCACCTGCAAATGCACTTGTTCCCATTACTGCACCAATTATCGCAATCGATAAAAGTTTTTTCATACTTCGCTCCTCTTTTATTAGCTCGTAATCTTTTACTTTGTAATTACGAATTGAGACAATTATTATATCTAATTATCCTTCTTTCCAAGAAATTTATAGGTCAATTTTAAGGAAAATATTCAGAATGAAACAAAAATTGCTTGAGCCTCCTTTTGATAAATCAATCGAAGATAAAATACATATTCAAATAGGTAAAAATGTAAAAAAATTAAGAGAAAAACATGGTTTTACACAAATGGAATT
>NZ_WAKW01000040.1 GCF_015523155.1 Methanothermococcus sp. | reverse complement strand
CTATATATGTAAAGAAATATTTTTAATAAGATTAATATATATGATTAAATAATTATAAATATTCAAAATATTTAATAACTGTTTCTATAATATAAAAAATATTTTTTATAGTTATTTAAATTTAATTTTAATATATTTAATCTTTTAGTAGTAATATATGTATGGTGAATTTATGGAAATCATTGAATTAAAGGGAAGAAGTATATCAAAAGGACTGATTAAAGCCGAAGCTATTGTTTCAGATGTCCCCATATCATTTTTAGGTGGTGTAAATGAAGATGGCATTATTATAGACAAAGAAAATGAATTATACGGACAAAGCATTGCTGATAAAATATTTGTTTTTCCAACTGGTAAAGGAAGCACTGTGGGTTCTTATGTAATATATGGACTTGCAAAAAAGGGAATTTTAAAAGGCATAATAAACAAAGAATCCGAACCTATTGTTGCCACAGGTGCCATACTTGGAAAAATTCCAATGGTTGATAAAATAGATATGGGCAATATAAAAACTGGTGATATGGTATTAATTGATGGAGATAATGGGATAGTTAAAATTTTTAAAAAATGATAAATAGGACTGGTTCCCATGATAAAAAATAAAAAAGATGAAAAAGATAAAATAATATTAAATGTGGAAGATTTAAATGTAATATTGGGAAATGAAAGAATAATTGAAAATCTATCATTTAAAGTAAAAAAGGGAGAATTTTTAACAATAATTGGACCAAATGGCTCAGGTAAAACCACACTTTTAAGGGCATTATTTGGAATCTTGCCTTATGAAGGAAAGGTGGAATGGAGAAAAAATGTTAAAATTAGTTATTTACCCCAAAGATTATCTAAAAAAGATTTTTCATATGTGCCCATATCAATAAAGGAATTTTTTAAATTCAAAAATGTTTTGGATGAAGATATATTGAACATGTTAAATAGCGTTGGACTTGAAAATTCTAATAATCTTTTGGATATGAATCCAGATGAGCTCTCAGGGGGACAATTTCAAAGAATGCTTGTTGCGTGGAGTTTAATTGACAACCCAGATGTTTTGCTTTTTGATGAGCCTACAACTGGCATAGACATTGGTGGAGAAAAGACAATATATGAACTGCTCTATAAATTTTGGAAAGATAGGAATCTTACTATACTTTTAATTACCCATGATCTAAATATAGTATTTGCCTACTCAACAAATTGTTTATGTCTTCACAAAGAAAAAAAATGTTATGGACCTCCAAAAGAGATTCTAACGCCAGAAAGATTGCAGGAAATATATGGAACAAAAATTAAATTCTACAAACATACTCACTAAGGGGTTAATATGCAATTTATTTTAAGCGTAATTACTGTGGTGTTTATAGGAGGGATTGCAGGCTATTTAGGTTCTTTAATGCTAACAAAAAGAATGGCTTTGGTTGCAGGACCCATTGGACATTTAGCACTTCCAGGTGTTGCACTGGCATTGGTCTATAATTTTAACATATTTTTCGGAGCTCTGTTCTCAATAGGGGTTGGTGCATTAATTATATGGCTTTTTAGTTTGAGGTCTAAAATACCCATGGAGGCTTTAACAGCAATAGTTTTTGCATCTGGTGTTGCATTGGGTTTTTTGTTTTTGCCTTTATCTCATGCAGAAGAGGCTTTGATTGGAGATGTTAATCAAATAACCATGTTTGATACAGTATTAACAGTTTTTCTGTCATTGACAGTATTTTTTGTAATTAAAAAAATATACAATAATCTTATATTGTCTGAAATTTCAGAGGAATTGGCTGCAAATTTAAATGTGGATGTAAAAAGATATAATCTTATATATTTGGTGACCATAGCAGTTATAGCAGCAATGGAGGTTAAAATAGTTGGTATTCTGCTAACCGCAGCACTTGTAGCTATTCCTGCTGCAATTTCCAGAAATTTAAGTAAAAATTTGAATCAATACGTTTATATTGCCATATTTAGCGGAATAATTTCATCGATAATAGGGTTATTTCTATCTAAGATTACAGGCATTCCAACAGGTCCCCTTATCATACTGACCTTATTTGTTTTCTTTTTAATATCGTTAATATTCGTTAAAAAATAAATAAAATAATATTAAATATTACAATTTTTAAGTTATTCTAAAACTTCCAATATTTTTGCTTTAATTAATCCTTTTGAAGCTTTTGGTTCAGCAAGTGTTTTTCCGCATGTTATACATTTTACAACTGTTGCTGGACATCCGAATATTACCTGCTCTGTACCGCAATCTGGACACTGGATTCTTAAAAACCTACTTCTTGGTTTTTGCACTAATGCCATTATTCCACCTCTGTAATTAATATTATTCTACCAATTCAAAAATTCTTGCTCTAAATCCACCGTTGCTTCTTACGTGCATTTTTCCGCATTCTGAACATTTGTATCTTAAATCCAATTTTTTAACTGGCTTAGCACCACTTGGTAAAGGTCTTGGGTAACCTCCGTATCCAGCAGTAACTCTTCTGAACTGCCTTTGACCCCAAGTTAATTCACTTGCTTTTCTCTTTTTTGCTCTTTCTACTGTATGAATTGTATGTTTTTTACAGTATGGACAGTATCTTTTTATCTTTTTTTTCATCTTCATAATATACACCATTTATTTTTTTAACTATATTGTGTTTTTCCAAAATTCTTGAAATTTTCTTGTTTAATGTAATTATATCGTTTTTATTTAATATATGGGTGGATTTCCCATCTGTAAATTTTGGGAACCTTGTAATTACTCTTACAATATCAATATCGTTTTGAGTATTTATAAGTTTTGGTTCTGAATGTGATAATTTCCTGTCTATATATTGAAACTCTTGATATTTATCTAAATTACTATCTTCTTTTAATTCATAATTTGCATCTTTTATATTATCCTTAAAATCATCATAGTATTCAATATCTTCGATTAATTTTAGGAGCTCTTTTTCCTCTTCAAGAAGATTATTTCTATCTCCAAAAAATGCCTTATATAATCTCAACTTTCTCAACTGTTTAATATAATATTTTATTCGTTTAAGTTCTGTTTCATCATCATGTTCTTGATTTTTTATATAATCTTTAACCATATCATAAAAATTATTCGGTAGTTTCAACAAATCATCGTTTTTTAACTCATTAAAAAATGTATTCATTATTTTTTTATACATAATTTCACACATGGTTTATAATAATAAAAAATTACCTTAATTAAAATATTTAATTAATATTTAATTATGTTTCTATCCTTGGAGCAAGAAGGAATAATATCCTTGCATTTTCTATGCCATACTCTATTTTTACAGGCATGTCAGAGCCGAGATATATATGCAAAACATCATCTGATGATGTGGCCTTTGTAATGTCTTTTAAATAGGACAGATTAAAAGTGCTTCTTGAGGATTCCGTAATTTTTAAATCCAATACAGATTCACTATCCCTTGTATAGACTGTCTCGCTTTGATTTATATCTCCCTTTGAATAAACTATAAACTTACCATCTTCACTTATTTTCAAGGAAACATGGTCATTGACTAATTCAGCATCCTTTAATGCTTCGACAAATGCACCTGCTTTAATCATCACTTCATTTGGATATTCTATGTCAGGAACTTTAAGATTTGTCGAACTCACATCATAAAGTGAGACTGAAAACTTCCTTACAGCGTCATTTTTAAGAATAAGATTTAGTTTATTTTTTTCTTCGTCTAATTCCAATGTGAGCTTTTCGTTGGATTTCGCCCTTCCCATTATTTTTTTAAGGGCTTCCAAATCAACCCCTATATCATGAACATCAGAGATATATTCTTCAAAAGTGTCCTTTGGGATATCCACACTCACCAATGCAACATGGGATGGATCCATTGCACTAGCCTTTATACCATTTTCATCTACTTCAAAGCAGATTTCATCTACCAAATTGCTTGTAGCATCTATAATTTTTTTAAAATCTTTTGCATTAATTGTGGCTTTAAACATTATTTCACCAAAAAATTATTTATGTCCTATCTATGTGTATATATCTATATCTTTTATATTACCTATAAATCATTTGGGTGTTGCACATGAAAAATATAATTAATCTAAAACTAAAAAAAATATTATATATTTATATTATAAAAATAAATCGATATTTTTATTATTTTTATTGACCCACAAAATCCCAGAATGATTTTACAGCACTTGGATTTCTGGGTTTTCTACCCTTAACTAAATATAAATATCTCGTTAAGTCCAAATCTTCTATTGGAACGATTTTTACTAATCCTGCTTCCGCAGCTTTTTTTGCAGGAATTTCTGATACTACACTTACCCCATATCCTTCTGAAACCGCAGTAATTACTGAGGAATGACTACCTAAACTCATTATTGTATGTAAATCCATCATTGAATACCCCCTTTCAGTTAAAGCTTTTATAAGTATCTCTCTTGTTCCTGAACCCTCTTCTCTATCTATATAGTCTTCTTTCAAAATATCTGAAAGTTTTGCCATACCTTTTTTAGCGAGATGATGATTTGGTGGCACTATTAAAACCAGCCTATCTTTACCTATGACAACACTTTCATAGCTTTTATCATACATATTTCCCACTGCAATGATATCAACTGCACCAGTTTCCAGTAGTTTAAAACATTTTTCTGAATCGGTTATCTCTATATTAAAATCAACATCTTTGAATTTTTTTTTATATTCACTTATTATGCTAGGTAACAAATGTTCTCCTGGTGTAGTGCTTGCAGCAATTCTAACGGTACCTTCTGGATGTTCGTGGAGTATTCTCATGTGCTGTTTTGCATCGTTTATGTGGTCGAGTATTTTTTCAGCCTTTTCGTAGAGTATCTTACCTTCGGGGGTTAAATCCACACCTTCTGGAGTTCTTAAAAACAGCTGAGCATCGAAATACTTTTCAAGAGCGGATATATGATTGCTAACCGTCCCTTGGGTAACTCCCAATTTTTTTGCAGCTTTTGAAAAACTTCTTGTTCTTGTAGCGGATATAAATGTTTTAAAATAACTAACCTTTGGGTCCATACAATCACCAAATTATTTTATTAAAACTAAAATGTAAAACCTATTCAAAATATTATGTATATTATTAGAAAAACTAATATATATAGTTATTCTATAGGTAAAATATAAAGAAGAGAATATAATTTATTTATAACTTAACTTAAATAAACTTTAACGGTGATTTAATGATAATTCCTCATAGAAAACCCTGTTTAGAAGGTAGATTAAATGTTGAAGGAAACATTGAAGAGTTAAAATATGCAATAAATGATTTACTTCGTTCTAAAAAAAATATATCTATTACTCCCTCCGGGAATGCTGCCATATATATTGCCTCGAATATAATATATAATCTGATAAATCCATCATCTTCAAGCAACTGTAATATTCTTGTTCCAGATATGGGGGGATGGAAAGGTTTTATGGTTTATCCAAAAATGTTTAATTTTAGCATTGTAAAACACCAAACAAACTATGGTATTATAGATACAGATGGATTAGATGAGGAGTTTAAAAAAAATAATATATGTTCATTGTTTTTAACAACCCTTGCAGGATATTTAGCACATCAACCTATAAAGGAAATAAAAAAAATATGTGAAGAAAACGAAGTTATACTTGTGGAGGATATTTCAGGAGGTATTGGTGGAGATTGTGGATATGGAGATATAGTGGTCTGTTCAACAGGCTCCCCAAAAATAATAAATTGTGAGTATGGAGGGTTTATAGGTATAAGCGATAAAATAAATGAACAATTAATTGAAAAAAACAAAATAAATAATTTAAAAAACCTGTTAAAAACATACAAAGTTCCAAATATCTATGGTTTAATGAAGGAAGAAACCATCAAAGCAAAAAAAACATATAAAAAATGTGTTATATTTTCAAATATTTTAAAGGATGAATTTGAAAATGCCTATTTTAAGAATAACGAAGGAGTTTGCGTATTTTTAGAATATAACAATCCAAAAGAAATATCTAAAAATATAAACTCCGTTATAAAACTAGATAATGGCAAACCTATAATTACAAAATGCCCCATATATGAAAGAATATTAAAAAATGGCATAGTAGTTGAAATAAAAAAAATGGATGTTCTAAATATCTCTGAGGAAGATATTTATGAAGTTGTATCAAATCTTAAAATTATGTAGATATTAAAAGGGAAAGTAGTAAATAATCCCTTTTATATAATTTTAAATTTACCCTCCCTAGTTATTTTATTAGTTATTATCTATTTTGAAATTTAATGCTGGTACTAATAATATTTTTTAAATACTATATGCACCACCCATATTTCATTATATACAATATCATATATATAGTTTTCCATTTTTTATTTCAAAAATAGTGAAATATAATGTAATATATTATATAGTTAGAGATGAAATAATAATTCCTCTCTTTTTTCTTTTTTAAATTGATATTGATTTTCTAATTCTATGTGTATTTTTTTCAAAACTTCTTTTAGATTGTCTATATAAAACATCTTTGGTTTATTACCATGTGATTTTATTATACCCTTTTCTTCCAAATGATTCAATGTAGCATATAACTTAGTTTGAGATATATTTAATCTATTCAATAGTTCTCTTGCACTCAATCTTGAATTCATTAACTCCAATATTATATCGAGTTCTTCATCAGAAAATTCAAAATATTTTAAAGCTTTTTTCCAATCAATGTCATCACTACATTCTGATTCAAACGCTACACCAACAAATGTTAATGTATTATGAAATCTCAATATATCCTTTACAATACTTTCCCCATAGCATAAAAATCCTACATAGTTTTTATTATCTATATCTAAATTATATGATTTGTTGCTAAACCATTTTTCAAAATCATTAGAAACAAGTTCAGCACTGTATTTTGGATTTTTTATAAATTCTCTACAAATACATTCAGCAATAAATATGAAAGGTTTTTTAAAATCTTTTAATTTAGAAATTTCTCGAGATAATGACTCAGATGTTTTTTCAGGAGTGGTTTTCATGAGTACCAAAAATGTTCCTTCATTTACTTCATGTTTGAATCTAAGATAGCCATTTTCAACATCATTTAAAAATAAAATTCTATAATTTCCATAGGCATCCTGAACACCCAGCGGATATAATATCGTAAAGTCGAGATTTTTAAATTCATAAGGGGTATATCTTTTAATCTCATTTACTGGAATACCTGAAACTTTACTTATCATATCCATATATACATCATATGCAGGTTTTCCGTTTAATTCATAAATTATATTTCTTTCTGCCTTAGTTATTCTTGCATAATACTCTGTTGGTTCATACCCATGGCCACATAATATTTCGAATTTTTTTCTATGTGATATTACCCCCAATAAAACATGCCCTGATAATACTTTATCTTGGTATATCTGATATGTTTTATCAAATTTCAAATCATCACCAGCAGTGCCACCAATAATTGGAAATGAAAGTTTTTCAGCCAATCCATTTATTACATCATTTTCACTATCTGCATTCCAATCATGAAATACAAATCCTAAAAAATTTTCATCTATGTCTATTTTTGGATATTTAATTTTTAATTTTTCTTTGACATCTTCTGCCAATGAACTTCCAACATCTATTGGATTCCCTTCTACTTTTCTATGTCCAATGGCTACCTTGCAATTCTCATCAAATGCTATCAATAGAACACCATTTTGCTTAGTATATCCTTTTTCAGAGAATTCTCCTGCTGTGGTGCATCCTATTAAATTACTCACATCAATGTGTGTTTTTAATCCAGTTATTAGCTCTTCAATATCGTCTTTTTTTGTGATGGATGTTAATAATATCATTAAAGACGGATTTTTTATTTTATTATTCAATTCTCTTGCCAATTCAATACCGTCTTTAAAAGGTTTATTAATTTCTTTATGAATGTAATACATATTTTCCCCCTATTTTTATATATTTAAATATAAGTAAAATAATATAAATAGTAGAGTATTATAAAAATAATATATAATATTTACTATAAAATTTCTATTTATTAATTGAGAAATGAGGATATGGAAAATTGAATAAAAAATTAAATTATAATGCACTTTTAACCTTTTCAGTGCTTCTCTTCATGGATATTCTAATTAATCCTAAATTTACTTTGGCATCGGTTAAAACAACCAAAATGCCTTCTCCTGCATCAGTCATTAATGTTTTCCCATATTCTCCCTCAATCATCATCTGTTGAAGGGTTCCTTGATTTATCTCTGATGCCGTTCTCTCAGCAGAACCATATGCTGCTGATGCCATAGCACCAATTAATTCTGTATCTATACCTGATGGCATTTGGGATGCAATTACAAGTCCATCCTTGCCTACAACCATAGAACCTTTTATACCTTCGGTTTTGTTCAAATCTGACAGTATTCTATCTATCATGATTTCACCATTTTTTTATATGTTATTTATAATTTATAATTTTTTCATATTTATATATTTTTTATATTTTGGGAGTATAATGGTTATTATATACTAGCTAAAATATTCTTTAATTTATCAAATCCATTACAATTTAAAGCTGAACCCTCAACAATGGGGGGGTTATTGGGGCATAACCCTTCAATTTCTTTTTTTACGGCCTCGAGATTTTTATCATCTGCAATATCTATTTTATTTATAAATATGATATAAGGTATTCTTTTGGAATATAATTTATCAATTATTTTTTTATCCAATTCACTTAGTCCAGTGGCGGCATCTAAAACCAGTAATACAAAATCTACCCCATTTAATGCCAATTCTCTCATAAATTCAAACCGTTCTTGTCCAGGAGTGCCAAATAAATGTAATTTTTTTCCATTTATTGTAATATTACCATAATCGATTGCCACTGTGGTTCCGTTATGTTCTACTTTACCTATATTTCCAATTAAATTTTCCATTAATGTGGTTTTTCCCACATCTTTGGAACCCATGACAACAATTTTTATTTCTTTCATAATACTCCCTTAATCCGTGAATAAATTTTTCATACTTCGTTTAATAGCCCCATTTGCCGCAGCTCCTCCAATCAATGTTTTAATTTCTTTCACAAGTGCCTGAGCTGCAACAAGTGTCGTTGGATTTATTGTTGCATTTTGGGATTCACTTAATAATTTTTCATCTAAATTATTTAATATAGCTAATGCATCATCTAAATCTTTCTGTTCTTCCAATAAATGCATGGATGATGCACTTCTTACGAGTAATTCTGGATTTATGGCTTTTAAAAGCCCCTTAACTCCTGAGGTTTCCACAAGTGAAGCCATTGTTTGAAGCGTCATGATAATCTGCTGTTCAATCATTTTTTCAGGAGCTCCTATAACATTTTTACCTACACCATAATAATCTAAAACACCAGCTAGTGCAACAGCAGTTACAAGAGAACCCATGTCTGCAACAGAGGATGAAACATCAGCAGGAACCACATAAGCTTTTTTATTGGCACTTTCCGCCAGTTCAACACATTTTTTTATCTGCTCATCAGTGGCATAATTTGTTCCATCTGTTGAAGTTCCGCTTATCACATAATGGCTATGCTGTG
>NZ_WAKW01000039.1 GCF_015523155.1 Methanothermococcus sp. | reverse complement strand
ATATTTTATATATTTCATTTCAAAAACAATTAAATGACCTTCATTTATATATGCACTTCTTTTTATCATGTTTTTTATATATTTTATATATTCTTCTTTTTTTGCCATTGTTTTTAAATTATCCAATACAGCATAGTTGTTGAATACAGTTAAATTTTTATTTATATTGTATATCTCCAAAAGCGCTTTTAGTTCTGAATATGGAAGAGTTTCATGTTCTTTTCCAAGTAAAAATCCCATTTTCATCGTATTCATAATATCCACTAATTTTAAATTTAAATTTTAAAAAATAAAAAATTTTAAAAAATATTTTAATAATATTTAAATAATTAAATAAATCAGAAAAACTCTAACCTATAAAATTTTAAAAAATCTCTTTAAAAAAGCGGTGTCAGCTCGCCCATCTATCATCATAAATCAGAAGCTACTCCGGTCATCATCCACCAAAGTATATTATATAATACTAATATATATAGTTATTGAAAATTTGAAATTTAGATGGTTTAAAATTTAGGTGAACTCAGTGGATAAAAATATTATGAATGAACTGGATATCATAAAAACTATATCTAATAATATAAAATACACTGGAAAGGCAGTAAAAGCTATTGGAGATGATTGTGCAGTTTTTAAATTGGAAAATCAGTATTTAACAATTACAACCGACATGATGTTTAAATCTACACATTTTCCAGAAATTTTAACTCCATTCCAAATTGGTATGAGGGTAATTACTGCAAATGTATCAGATATAGCGGCAATGTGTGCTAAGCCGTTGGGAATTGTAGTCTCAATGGGTTTTAATTATCCAAAAAAGGAATTTATAGAAGAACTTACAAAAGGGATGGATTTCATAGCAAAAGAATATGAGTGTCCTGTTGTTGGTGGGGATACGAATAAATCAAAAGAACTTACATTATGCGGAACTGCCTTTGGAATTACAAGTAATCCAATATATCGGGGTGGTGAAGTAGGGGACGATATAATAATTACAAATAATGTTGGAAGAGTCTATTGCGGGTTAAAAATTCTTGAAATGAAGGATAAAGGAATAATTGATAAGAATGGTTTTGAAAATCTTTTAAATGAGTATCCAAATATTATAAAAAAATTATCTGAACCAAGAGCAAGGGTTAAAGAGGGGATTGCTTTAAATAAATATGTTAATTCCTGCTGTGATGTATCGGATGGTCTTGGAAAGGATTTACGCTATGTTGGGAATTTTGAAATCTCATCAAAAAAACTTTTAAATGCCATTCCAAAGGATGTGATAGAATTTTGCGATAGATTTGATTTAAATCCAATAGACGTTGCTCTAAATAGTGGTGAAGAGTGGGAGCTCCTATTCACAACAAAAAAATATGATGATGTTGAGGATGAGCTCAGTGGGTTGGGCACTAAATCCATAAAAATTGGAAAAGTGATAGATGATGGACATTATATCGATGGTGATGAATTTAAATTTGGAGGGTATATTCATAAGTGGTCTAAATAATGAGATAATAAAATAATGCAAAATATATATTATGGGGTATTATGGGTAAATATGATAAAAATAAATATAATAACCAAAATTCCATAAAAAATAATATTAAATTTTTAGTTAAGTTTTTTATTTACTGTATTGTTTTATTTTTAATTTTAGAACCATTAGGAGTTAAATTAATAAACCTTGTGGCATATCAAAGTTATTTAATTCTAAATTTATTCACTGATGCTTCATACAATGGATGCTACATTTATTTAAATAACTTAAAAATAGAGGTAATAGGAGTATGTACTGGTTTATGGTTAATTTCGATATATTTGGCGTTAGTATTGGCATTATCGAGAAATATTAAAGAGGTAGTTATTGGACTGCCATTATTGGCATTAGTTTATTTCGGAAACATTTTAAGAATAGTGTTGGTCGGAGCTCTTGGAATGTTATTTGTTAATAAAGTGCATACTATACATGATATAGTTGGATATACCACCGTTCCAATTATGACTGTAATGGCTTCTATGATTTATATGAAAATACTGGATAAAATGAGGGAAAATAATGGCAATAGCAACAGTTGAAACACAATATATTAGGGTTAATACTTTAAAAATAACTCCAAAAGAGTTAAAAGGTAGATTAAAGAGCAAAGGAGTAAAGTTGGAGGATACATTTTTAGATTATATGTTTAAAGTTAAAGGAGCTCCTTTTTCAATGGGTGCTACACCGGAGTATTTATTTGGATATTACTACCTACAAAGTATATCCTCTACAATTCCCCCATTGGTGCTGAATCCTTCGAACACTGATGCTGTTCTTGATATGTGTTCAGCCCCCGGTGGAAAAACAACTCATTTATCCCAGTTAATGAACAACAAAGGAGTTGTGGTGGCAAATGAGCTAAATAGAAAAAGAATGAGAAGTTTAAAATCCAATATTTATAGAATGGGTATTACAAATACCATACTATTAAATATGGACGCATTAAGGCTAAAAAAATTTAATATGCTCTTTGATAAAATACTTCTAGATGCCCCATGCACTGGAAATCCTATAAAAGATAAAAATAGGGTTGTTAGCAAAAGAGACATAAGATATTGTGCCCTTAGGCAAAAAAATATGCTAAATGTCGGTATCGACATGTTAAAAGAAGGCGGGGAAATTGTATATAGCACCTGCTCACCAGAGATTGAAGAAAATGAGGATGTAATTGAATACATATTAAATACTCGAAGAGATATTGAATTAGTGGATGTTGGTGAATTTAAGAATGATTTAAAAGGAATCAATGTAATTGAGGGGAAAGTGGGGGGAACTTTGAAGGTTGTTCCCCCAAATGAACCATTCTTTATAGCAAAACTTAGAAAAATTAAAAATTAAAGTAATTTAAGGATTAATAATTAATTTTTTGGATTTTTTGGTTTTCTTGGAGCTGCCATTGTCTCACCCCTTTTAAGTTCTAACATATACTAAACTTATGAAGTATATAAAGACATATTCAAAAAATCCAGCATTTTATTTTGAAGTTTATTTTAAAAGGGAGATAGGTAATGCCAAAAAAAGTTCATGATAAATTAAAAATAATGGAGTATATACTAACTCTTGGTAATAAAGGGGATGAATTAACCATATACAATATTACAAAAAAACTCAATCAAAATATTAAAAATCTAAAATCTATTGATATTGAAAATCATTATGTTCATTATGTCAAAGAACAAACCATTAGCAATGCATTGAAGGAACTAAAAAAATTGAAAATTTTAGAAGTTAAATCCATTGAAAAAACAAAAACAGGGAAAGAAAAAAAGATTTATAAATTGACGGAAAATTCTGAAAAAATTTTTGAAGTTTATAAGAAAAATTATTTAAAAATTCATAAAATTTTAAATGTCATAAAATCTGAGGAAATATCTAATGATGAGCTCGACACCATTAGTTTTATAATAAAAAGATTATTGAAAAAAGATGATTAGAAAAAATATTATGAAATATAAGATATACATTATATTAAGGTGATTTTTTGAATAAAAACATGGTCATTATTGATGGTAGTTATTTAGAAGGTGGCGGTCAAATTGTTAGAACAGCGGTTTCATTATCTGCAATAACACAAAATCCAGTTAAAATAATAAATATAAGAAAAAAACGAAGAAATTCTGGGCTTGCTCATCAGCATGTGGCATGTGTTAAGGCAGTTAAAAAATTATGTAATGCAGAAGTGGAGGGATTAGAGGTAGGTTCTGAAATTTTAGAATTTTATCCAAAAAAAGTATCTGCAAAGGATTTTGAATTAGATATTAAAACAGCAGGTAGCATTTCTCTGGTTATTCAGACTCTTTTACCTTTGGGTCTTGCAATAGATAAGCCGGTGAATATAACTATAAAAGGCGGAACTGATGTGAAAAATGCCCCGCCAATTGACTATATTAAAAGTATTACACTGGATATTTTGGGTAAAATGGGATACTGCGGTAGTGTCGATATAATTAAAAGAGGATTTTATCCAGAAGGGGGCGGAGAGGTTAAATTAAAACTAAATCCTTTAACATTAAAACCTGTGGATTTAATAGAGCTCGACAAAAGCAAAAACAAATTTGTTGAGGGCATAGTTTTTAATCAGAATTTAGATGAGAATATTCCCAGAAGGATTAGAAAATCAGCAATCGACATTCTTATGAAGAACGGCTACATGCCGAATATAAAAATAGAAAACACAAAAGGTATTTCCACCGGCGTTGGGATATTTTTAAAATGTGGAACAATAGGAGCTCACTGTTTAGGTGAAAGAGGTTTAAGGTCTGAGATGGTTGGAAAGATTGCAGTGGAAAATCTATTAAAGGAGTTAAAAACTGGCATGGCATTGGATAAATACATGGGAGACCAGATAATACCCTTTTTATATTATTCCAAATCCACTGTTGGAGTTTCTGAGATTACAAACCATACTTTAACAAATATATATGTGGTTGAAAGCTTTTTAGATGTGAAATTTAATATTTCAAAATATTGCGAAAATAACTGCAACGGATATTTAATAAAATGCGATGTGATATAAAATATATAAATAATAAAATAGGTGGAAACATGTTTGAATACTTTGAAACTATGGCAGATATGGGTATTATTGCCAGAGGGAAGACACTTGAAGAGGCATTTAAGGAATCTGCAAAAGCACTATCTAATCTGATGGTAAATATAGATACTGTTGAAAAAAAAATTAAAAGGGAAATCGAAATAGTTTCAGAGGATTTATACAGTTTGCTTTATGATTTTTTAACGGAGCTCCTAATAATAATGGATAGTGAGTACTTAATATTCTCAGATTTTGATATTAAAATATATAAAAAAGAAAATAAACAAAAAAAAATGAAGGAAAATAATGAAAATAATGAAAATGAAAAGGAGGAAGAATATATTTTAAAATGCGTAGCTTATGGTGAAAAATTGGATAAAGAAAAACACGAACCTAAGGAAGAGGTAAAGGCAATAACATATCATAAAATGGAAATTAAAAAGGAAAATAACGAATATGTTATAAAATATATCGTTGATTTATAAATGTTTTGGTGAGTTCATGTATATCAACCACCCACTTATAAAACCAAACACTATGGAATCACGATTATATCAGCAAGTAATTGTAGCAAATGCTTTAAAAAAGAACACCCTATGTGTTTTGGGAACTGGACTTGGAAAAACTGCGGTTGCAACTCTCACAATTGCGGGAATGCTTTCAAAAAAGGATGGGAAGGTTTTAATCGTTGCTCCATCTCGTCCATTGGTGGAACAGCATTACAACAGTTTAAAAACTTTTTTAAATATCGATGAGGGTAAAATAGTAATTTTAACTGGAAAAATAGCACCAACAAAGAGGAAAAAGCTTTGGGAAGAGGGAAAAATATTTATAGCCACACCGCAGATTGTGGAAAACGATATTGTAGCAGGTAGGATTAATACCGATGATTTTGTGCTCCTTATTGCCGATGAGGCACACCATACAACTGGAAATCATTCTTATACTTTCGTAGCATCTGTATTCAGAAATAAGGCACATGTTCTTGGATTAACAGCCTCTCCTGGGTCAAATATTGATAAGGTACTTGAAATATGCGAAAATTTGGGAATTGAGCATGTGGAAATCAGAACATACGACGATGCAGATGTAAGGGAGTATATAAAAACCGTTAAATTGAGACCTGTAAAGATAGAGCTCCCAAAGGAATATGGGGAATGTATTAATTTACTTAAAAATGCTTTCAAAGAAAGGCTAAAAGTGCTTAGAGATAACAAAATAATTTACTCCATAAATATAAATAAATCGGAGCTCCTAATGCTTCAAAAGAAAATTATGACAATACCTGATAGTTCAAAATATGAGCTCATAAAAATAGCTTCCGAAGCTATAAAACTGGATTATGCCATTGAAACTTTGGAGTGTCAGGGAAAGGAGGCATTTTTAAACTACTATGAAAGATTGGGAAGTCAAAATACAAAGTCGGCAAAGGCAATTGTAAGAGACAGTAGGGTTTTAAAGGCAGTGTATAAGCTAAGGACTTCCGAAATTGAGCATCCAAAGATGGAAAAACTTGTTGAGATTGTTAATAAGATATTAAATGAAAATAAGGATAAAAATGATAAAAATGATAATAAAAATAAAGATGAAAATGGAAACCAAAGAAATAAAGAAAAAATAATCATATTTGCACAATATAGGGATACAGTTGATAAAATTGTAAATGTTCTTAATTCAAAGGGTATAAATGCAATACCATTTGTGGGACAGTCAAACAAAGATGGAAAGGGAATGTCTCAAAAGAAACAGGTTGAGGCTGTTGAAAAATTCAAAAATGACGACAATATAAATGTTTTAGTCTCCACAAGCGTATCTGAGGAAGGTATTGACATAATGAGTGTAAATTATGTAATATTCTATGAGCCTGTGCCTTCTGAGGTAAGGTTTATACAGAGGAGAGGTAGAGCTTCCAGAGGTGAAGGCGGGGAGTGTATTATTTTAATTACAAAAGACAGCAGGGATGAGGGCTATTATTGGTCTGCAATAAATAAGGAAAGAAAAATGAAGAGTCTTTTAAAGGATATGCAGAAGATATTGAATAAAAAACTTGAAGAAAAATATAAGGATAAATATATTATTGAGGATAAAAACACCCTTGATTACATACTAAATAAAGAAAATAAGGAAGATGAAAATAAAATAGATAAAGAGGATAAAGAGGATAAAGAAGAAGCTAAAAAAAATAAAGAAAATAAGATTAAAACAGAATGTGAAATAGAGAATAAAAAAGAAGAGGTAAATAAAAATATAAAAACCGACAATACAGAAATTAAAAATGCCCAAAAACCTATAAAAATAATAGTAGATAACAGGGAAAAAATTGTAAGTAGGTATTTATTCGATAAAGCAGAGCTAAAATTTAAAAATCTTGAAAATGGGGACTATATAATAAGCGATAGGGTAATTGTAGAGAGAAAAACCGCAGAGGATTTTGAGAGCTCTATAATAGATAAGAGATTATTCAAACAATTGAGGGATTTGAAAAAATATGAAAGACCAATTTTAATCATAGAAGGGGATAATTATTTCCGATTATCTGAAAAAATAGTAAATGGTGCGGTAATTTCTATAATGCTTGATTTTAATATTCCGGTAATATTTTCAAAGGATGCAGAAGAGACGGCAAATATATTGGTAAAAATGGCTGAAAGGGAGCAGTTAAGGTCTAAACGAACAGTAGCAATAAGAACAGGAAAAAAACCAATGTCATTAAAGGAAAGGCAGAGGTTTATAGTTGAAAGTTTTCCAGATGTGGGAGCTCTGACTGCTGAGAATTTACTTATGAAATTTGGCACTATTGAAAATATTGTGAATGCCTCTGAGGAGGAGCTCCGGGAGGTAGAGGGGGTGGGGAAAATAACGGCAAAAAAGATAAAAGCAGTTTTAACCGAGAAATATGAAAAATAAATAAACTAAAATGGTGAAATAATGGGGAGGTTATTTTATTATTTAAATACGGTATAATTTAGATAAACATATAAAATTAATACTTAGGGCGACAATCACCATTGGCTCATTATGGGCGGTATTTTTAGTTTTTAGGAAGTTAGGACCATTTCTTGATGCAACACCTCCATACAGTTATTGGCTATTTCCTATATTGTTTATATTTGTTTTATTTGGGTCGGATTGCATCTATAATAAATTAATTAAGAAAATATTTAAAAAAGATAACCATACAGTCCCATTTCAAATTGATAAAGGAAAATTTTTGAAGGAAAAATGGGCATTTTATCCGTTAAAATGGCATGTTTTATGGATTTTAGTTTTAATGGATATTTATACTATATTTTTCCTTCAATTTAATGAAATATTGACTCTACCAGCATATATAAATAAAATTTTGATATATGGGATATTTTTATCCATTTTTGAATTAATCCCAATAAAAATAAGATTTTATGAAAATGGCATTGGTGCAGGTAGTAGTTTTTATCCATACAAACATGTTAAAATATTAGAAAAGAAAAACAAAAAAATAGTAAAAATAAATAATATCCCAATGTATGTGTTATTTGATAAATATAAGGATGTTAATTATATTCTTGGATTGAACGGTATAAAAAATGCATTAATTGAAAGAGGCGATAAGATATGATTTGCATTCCTGTAATTGATAAAAATGTAGATGATGCTTTAAAAAGTGCAGAAAATGCCTTAAAAGCTGCCGATATTGTGGAGTTTAGAGTGGATATGCTTGAAAATGTAGATAAGGAAGATATAGCAAAAATGGCAAAATATCCATCAATTATTACAATAAGGGCAGATTGGGAAGGTGGAGAATATAATGAAGATAATAACAAAAGAATGGAATTATACAAAATAGCAATTGAAAATAATGCGAAATTCATAGATATTGAGTTAAAAGAAGAAAAAAATAAGGAACTTGTTGAATTTAGGGACAGCATAAACTCAGAAACTAAGATTATTGTATCATATCATGATTTTGAAAAAACACCAGATTATGATGAGCTCCTACAAATCGTTAAAAAAGAACTTGAAATTGGGGATGTTGCAAAGTTTGCCACAATGGCAAAATCTAAAAAGGATGTTTTGAATATTTTAAAGGTTGTAAATGAGTTTGAAGACAAAATAATAGGCATAGGCATGGGTGAAGAGGGTAAATTAACGAGAATTTTAGGGGTCGATTTTGGTAGCATCTTAACATTTTCATCTATGGAAGGTAGGAGCTCGGCACCGGGTCAAGTTGATGTTGTTAAGTTGAAGAAAATATGGGAGCTCCTGAAATAATAAAATAAATAAAATGATTGGGCGATAACATGGATAATGATTATTATAATGAAATTGAACTGATATTAAGACAGATATTACAGCCAATAGAAAAAATATCTTTTTCCACATTTATAAGGGTAATCAGCGGATACAAAGTAATACCTTTGGATTCATCAACCAATGAGGAAGATAAAAAACTTATAAATGATTTAATAAAAGCATCTGATGAAGTAATTAAGAATGTACAAAATACAAAGGGCATAAAAAAGGTATGAAAGAAGATGGAGAAACTCCAAAACGAGTAAATGAAGTGGGAAACCATATAGAACCTTATGTTAAAGAGGCACTATCTAAATATGGTTATGCAGATACGCCCAAAACTAAAAATGGAAGGCGTAAATCAACAGGTTATCCTGATATTGAATTTTGGCATGGTGGGAAAGCTGAAAATGATGGCAGAGTAGTTTATATTGAAATAAAAACATATAATGAGAAAAATGTAGATACTACTCAGAGGTCCTTTTACGCATCGCCTCCTAATGACAAAGAGGGATTTAAAATAACTCATGATGCACCACATATTGTAATTTCATTTAAAATTGAAAAAATAAATAATAATTACTATGCAACAGGTTTCAAAATAGTAGATTTATATTATTTGAATGGCTCAATAAAAAGAGAGTTTAACGCATCTAATAAGGAGTTATACGATGATAAATTAGTATTATATAGCAAATAATTCCATATACATTATTATATTTAGTATTTATATTTTTATTTTATGTAATTATCGAGAGAAGCAACACAGGTATTGGCAGTAGTATTTAATTTAAGGATATTGCCATTATTTTTATTTTTAATTTTTTCATCTAATCTTTTTTTAGCAATATCGCAGTAATACTCATCAATTTCAAAACCAATGAAATTAACTCCCAACTTAACACATGCAATGGCAGTATTGCCCAATCCCATAAATGGGTCTAACACCAATTTAGTTTTTTCAACACCGTGTAATTTTATACACATTTCTGCCAATTTTGATGGAAAAGTTGCAGGGTGTGGTCTTTCTTTGTTTTTTGATTGCATTGTTTCATAAGGTATGAACCAGGTATTTCCCCTATCTCTTAAATCATTTTTTCTATTGAATCTTTTTATATTGCTTTTATCTTGATATGGAACTCCAATTGACAGTTTATTTAATTTTACGTTTCCAGTTTTTGTAAAGTGGAATATATACTCGTGCATGTTGCTTAAATACCTATCACTATTCACGGGTTTATAATGTCCAACAGCAATATCTCCAATTATATTAGGGTAATTGCCTGCATCTTCCTTTTGAATGGCTATTGATTTTATCCAGTGAATTACATTTTGGAGTTTAAAGTATTTTCTCAATCTAAAAGCAACTTCCCATGCAATATATGGATTACTACATGTATATCCCATATTTAAAAAGAATGAACCATCTTTTTTTAATATTCTATTTAATTCTTTTCCAATTTCTTCAATCCATGCTAAATATTCATCATCTGATTTATTATCGTTATATTTGTTATAATTTATTCCAATATTATACGGTGGTGATGTAATTACTATATCAACTTCATTATCTTCTATTAATTTCATACCTTCCAAACAATCCATACAATATATTTTATTAGATTCCACAATATCACCAAATAAAATTTTAAATAATTATCTTAAAAATTAAATCTTCTCCTTTTTTTAATCTTTCCACAATTTCGCGGTTCAACCCCTTTGCACTTTTATCTGCATTTATCATCAATGTTCTTGGGCAGATGAAATTGCTTTTTCTTATTACTATATCGGTTGGATGGTTTAAAATTAAATCTTTATGCCCTTTTCCTATAATGGTTTCTTTCAAATCTCTAACAATAATTTCTACAATAATTTTATCAGAATTTCTGATTCTTTCTCTAAGTTCTTCTGAAAAATCAACCATGGATTTATCGGCGTTTATTCCAATAATGCAATCTCCCGTTGGTGTTAAATAATCTTCTTTTGTAATTTCCAATGTTGTTTTATGGGTGGATTTAACATTTGGATGTCCCTTCGCATGAATTGTAATTATATAACCTTCCATAATTTCACCATAATTTTATAAGTATGTAATAGATATAGTAAATGATATAATTTATTACTATTTTAATCATCTTTTAATTGCTATATTATTTATTTTAATTATTACATAGATGGTGATACGATGAAGGAAAACATGGTGAAGGTTAAGGAAAATGTATGGGAGCTCCCAAAATATAAAAAGGAAATGAATGTTCCCGGTAGAGTTTATTTAAATGATGAGCTCTTTGAAAATTTGGAAGACGATGTGCTTGAACAGGTAGCGAATGTTGCCTGTTTGCCAGGTATTCAAAAGTATTCCTTAGCAATGCCGGACTGTCATTACGGCTACGGCTTTTGTATAGGCGGAGTGGCGGCATTTGACGAAAAAACAGGAGTAATAAGCCCCGGAGGAGTTGGATTTGACATATCATGTCTCACACCAAACTCAAAAATATTAACAGAGGATAACTACCTTATAAAATTAGAGAATTTAAAAGAAAAATTGGATTTATGTGTAAAAATTTACGATGTAAAGGAAGGTAAAGAAAATTATTCAAATGTATTGCTTGTTTCTGAAAGGGATGCAAAAGAAAATATATTAAGAATAAAAACAGAATTTGGAAGGATTTTGGAGGGTAGTGTAGACCATCCAGTTTTAACACCTGAGGGGTATATTCCAATGGGAATGTTAAAGGAAAGGCAGGGCATTATAGTTTATCCCTTTGAAGGTGTAGAGTATGAAGAACCATCCAATGATACAATATTGGATGAAAAGGATTTTGAAGAATATGATACTCAAATAGTAAAATACTTAAAAGAAAGGGATTTATTGCCGTTAAAAATGAATCATAAACAAATAGGAGCAATAGCACGATTGTTGGGTTTTGCTCTTGGTGATGGAAGTATTGTTCAGGAAAACGGAGATAGAAAAAGATTATATGTTGCATATTATGGAAAGAAAGAAACATTAAATAATGTTAAGAATGATTTGGAGAAATTAGGTGTAAAAGCTTCGAAAATATATTCTAGAAATAGAGATGTTAAAATAAAAAATGCATGGGGGGATGAATATATAAGTTCATGTGAAGACAACCATATAAAAATAACCTCCAAAGCATTTGCATTATTTATGCACAAACTTGGGATGCCAATTGGCAAAAAAATAAACCAGATTCCAAAAGTTCCAAACTGGATAAAAAAATCTCCAAAGTGGGTAAAAGCAAATTTCTTATCGGGATTGTTTGGAGCGGATGGGAGTAAGCCAATATCAATCACTAAAAATCACAAATACACCATAAGTCCAATATCTTTAACGATATGTAGGACAAAGGATATTGAAAATGAACTTACAGAATATTTAAATGAATTAGCATATATACTAAAAGAATTTGATATAAATGCAAAACTCTATAAAGTTAGGGAATATAATGAGAAAATCATGTACAGACTATATATAACTTCAAATAATAAGGAGCTCTATAATTTCTTATCTAAAATTGGTTATGCATATTACAAAGATGATAAAATTCTATTAATTAC
>NZ_WAKW01000038.1 GCF_015523155.1 Methanothermococcus sp. | reverse complement strand
GTTCTGCAAGTACAACATCATGTCCAGCTTCTGCAAACTCCATGGCAATTCTACTTCCACCATAAGGTGCCTCCCCACCATAATTTTTAGGAAGATTTAATTGATTTACATACAGGTTTTGGTTTCCTGCACCATATACTGAGATTTTCATGCCCTCCACCATTTTCATTTAATATGCATGCTCAAGGTTGATGTTAAGGATATCTTTAACTTCATTGAGTTTTTCGAGAAGGGTATTTCCTTTATTTGTTAGGATAAATCCACCATTTCCATCTTTTTCAACAAAATCATGTCGTTCGAGAAAATCCATGTATCTCTTAAATACCTTCCAATCTAAGTTTGCATAATACATTATCCTTGTTTTTTTATAGGCCCCCATATTGATGGCATTTAGAATGCCAAATATTATCTCCATTTTGTCCCTTCTATTTCCATTTAAACCATAAATCGGCATGGAATAAAACTTTTGAACTTCTTTCACAAAAACCCACCTCTATATGTAAAAATATATATTTATACACATATGTATGTAGATAATTATAGTTATGTATTATAATATAATTTTGGATTTTAAGTAATAAAAAAATAATATATTTTAAAATTTCAACAACTAATTAAATCTATTTTACTCATATATATTATTAACGGCTAACTGATTTAGTTAAGTTTTTTTTAGATTTAGATAAATATAGTATTATTTCATTTACCTATTTTTCTAATTAAAATAGCCTTGGTTGGACATCTTCCAACACATAATTTACAGTTATGACAATATAATGCATTATATACATAATATTTTCCGTTTTTATCAATCTTCCATATTTTTGGAGCTTTTGGACAAACATCATAGCATTTTCCACATCCTATACATTTTTCCCTATCTACAATTATTTCCACAGTCATTTTTTTACCTATTATTTTTTAAGAATAAGATATATTAAATAATAAAAAACTATATATTTACGAAATACATCATGATATATACGAAAATCGGAGGTATAGTATGGATGAGAAGGACATGAAAATATTGAACATATTAATGAAAGATGGTAGAAAACCATATACGGAGATTGCCAAAGAACTGAGAACTAGTGAGAGCTCTATTAGAAAGCGAGTTAGAAAGATGGAAGGGGAAGGCATTATTAGAGGATATAGGGTGGAGGTGGAAGCTCCCAAAATTGGATATAATGTTGTCGCTTTAACAGGTTTTGACACTAACCCCGAGGATTTTTTAACTGTTGCAAATAAACTATGCGAATTTGACGAGGTTAAAAAGGTATGGACCTCAACAGGTGACCATATGATAATGACCGAAATCTGGGCAAAAGATGGTAGGGAACTATCCGAGATTTTATTTAACAAAGTCGGTAAAATCGAAGGTATAAAGAAAGTATGTCCTGCCATTATATTGGAACAGCTAAAATAAATTAATAATAAACTAAATTTCAACCATTTTATCTGGAACTTCAATACCCTTTTTTTTAAACCATTCTCCGTACCCTTTTACATCCATATTTTTAATATGCATAATTAACCATCCAATAATAAAGTTTAGTGCCTCCCTAAACTCTTTATCTCCTCCTTTTTCTATCTGTGGAGCCAATGTATCTACAACATACCTTACAAAAAATCTATGTATTTTTTTATGTTTCTCCAATTCTTCTTCTGGATAGCCGTATCTTTCCATAACCTCTTCTTCGTGTTTAAAATGCTTGTCAGTATAAGATACTACCTTTTCCACCAATAACTTCTTTGCCTCTTCTCTTTTATTATTCATTAACAAATTATATATGTCATTTATTGTTTTAACTAAAAATTTGTGTTCCCCATTAAATGCGGAAACTGTGGATTCTAAATCCTTTGTCCATTTTATTATCTCCATAAAAATCACATCTATAAATTAAATTATATTAAAGTTATATAATAAAAAAAATAAATTATTTGAAGTATCTATCAAGTATTCCCTTTAACATTTTTGCATGTCTTGCTTCATCTCTGCTTGATTCATCAAAGAAATCATGGGCAGGGTCAATATCCAATTCTTTTGCCTTTGTTGCAGCAGCTTTTTTCTCTTTGTTTGCCATACATTCTCCTTTTAACATCATTTCAATGTTTTCTTTTAAGTTGTCTGAAATTACTCCGTTCATCTCAGCAAAATGAGCTGCGTGTTCAGCTTCTTCGAATGCTATTCTTTTTAAAACTTCTGCAACTTCTGGAAGTCCCTCCCTCTGTGCCTGTCTTGCCATTGCTAAATACATTCCTACTTCTGCACATTCTCCTTTGAAGTTTGCTTCAACTTCTTTTTCCAAGTCTGTTCCTTTTGTTACTCCTATTTTGTGTTCGTTTATTACATCTACATCTACCATGATATCACCTTTTTTATTATTAAATAATGATGAAATAATCCTGATATATAGCAATATATAATAAAAAAATATAAAACAAAAAATATTTTTAAAATTTATTCCATTTCTTTTATTCTTACTGCTAATCTTTTACCCATGTTGTAGCATTTTTCCAATTCATCCTCTGTTGGAACATAGTATAATTCATATTCATCCAATACATTAAATCCACATTCTTTTAACTCTTCTGCAATTTTTTTAACTGCTCCTCCTTCTCCACCCATTGAACCAAATGAAATAGCAAGTCTTTTTAATCCTGTTCTACCAAATTTTAAACCTTTTAAGTAGTATATTATATCTCCAATTGATGGATATGGTTCATCGTATATTGTAGGTATTCCAAAGAGAACAGCTTTACTGTCAAGTATATCTTTAACAATTTCACTTCTTTCATCGTGGTGGAGGAAATACATTGCAACATCTACACCTTCGCTCATGAGACCCTCTGCAAATGCATGAGCCATTTTCTGAGTTGAGTAGTGCATTGTATCATAAACAATTGTAGCTTTGTTTTTACATTTTCCTGTTGCAAAGTTCTGGTATGCTTCAATTACTTTCATTGGATTTGTCCAAATCTGACCATGTGATGGTGCAATCATTTTTATTTTTTCCAACAACCCAAGCTCGATAACTTCATTGAATTTCTTCAATACAAGTTTTGATAATGGGGTAATTAAGTTTGCATAGAATTTCTGGTTTGCATCCATCAATACAGATTCTGGAATTTCATAGTCATATCTCTGTGGTAAGCACAAGTGCTGACCAAATGCATCGTTTGAGAATAAGATTCCTTCTTCGTTGTAGAATGTGAACATGCTATCTGGCCAGTGCAATAATGGTGCTTCAAGAAATGTTAAGGTTTTTCCACCAAGGTCTATCTTATCCAAAGATTTAACAACCTTAAATGGAGCTCCTTTTAAAGAGGGATAGTGCTTTTTTAATCCTTCAACTGCTACCTCAGTGCAGTATATCGGAGCTTCTGGGAATTTTCTGTGGATTTCAGGTAATGCCCCGGAATGGTCTTTTTCAACGTGGTTTTGAACTATTACATCTATTTTAAATTCCTTACCTTCTTTCTCAAAGGCATCTTTTATTCTACCCCACATTTGAGCGGATGTTCCTGGGTATGTATTGTCTATTAATGCAGTTTTATCCTCCCCAAATACTAAGTATGCGTTGTATGTTGTTCCCTTTAATGTGTATCCATGATACATCCTAATGTCCCAGTCCATTACTCCTACCCAATATACTCCATCTGCTATTTTAAAAGCATCTGCTTTCATTCTATCACCTTTTTTCAAATATATATTTTTTGATGGTACATATCTATCTTACGATATAATATAGTGCATTATTGAATATATTAATTTAACCGTGCGTATTTCGTCTAATTATCCATATAGCATACGAATTTCGAACAACACATATAAAACAATTATTAAAAATAACTTTATTAAGTAATATAAAAAATAAAAATTAAATTAATGTTAATATTGCAGGAAAATAGATATATCTAAATTATTTTAAGGTTTGAAGTCAATACCGTCTTTTCTACAAACACTTTTGCACTCAAAACATCGAATGCACTCCTTTTGGTCAATATTTTTAGTTAGTTTTATCTGCATTGGGCATTTTCTTTCGCATAATCTGCATTTTACACAGTTATCATTTAGTTTTAATTTAAATAATGATTTTATTGAAAGTATCGATAATAATGCCCCAACTGGACAGAAGTATTTACAAAAAGCTCTGGGAATAAAAAATGAAACTATTGTAAATGCCACCAATACGGTCAATGAAATTATATTTCCCGATATTCCCAATTCCGGTAAATAGGCATTATACGGACTTAATCGAATATAAATAAATATTACAAATAAAAATAATACCACATATTTTAAATATATCAATTTATTGTGGATATTTTCTGGGAGCTCCGGAAGTTTTTTTAATTTAAACAATTTAACCCTCAACATATAGCCGAGCTCGAATAGAAATCCCCATGGACACCACCAGCTACAAAATACCCTTCCAAAAATCAGTGTTAAGACAAGCACTACTATGGATATAACTATATAATTTTTTCCAATAGTTCCCGTAGTAATGAATGTATATACAATTCCTATAAAAATTAAAAAGAAACTGCCCGATAGAATAAATTTTATAAAAAATGCCGTTTGAGATATTTTTCTTAATATTTGGAGCTTATCCATAGTTTCACCAAAAAATTATAATAATATATAACATTGAAGTTATTTTATAGACGATATATTATTAGATTTATAAGGAGTTCTGCCCGAAAATTCCACATCTACCGCAAAATTTATTTTTACATTTGTATGGCAAAAGTGCTTTCTTTACGGCATCTAATGTAATATATCCTGCCTCGTGAAGCATGGTATCTTCCAGCTCCTTATCATATTCCATACTTCCCAAACATGGGTAGTTGTGGTGAGCGTTTGCTATCTCGTCCTTTAATTCGTTTATAATTTTTCCCTTAATTCTTTTGGATATATAGTAAGTTTCACCACATGGTGCCGATATAATCACCTTAACATCGTCTATTTTATGCCCATCTGATGATTTAATTTCAACCTGTGGAAATCCTATTTTAAAGTAGTTTATAAACTCATTTAAAACTTTTCTCTCATGTCTCTTTTTTAAAGCACAAAATGGCTTTGGATTTTCAAAATCCATTCCATTCTTTTCACACATTTCTTTTAAGCTGTTTCTCATGGCTATTGATAAATCAGATGGTGTTTCTGATGGAACAATTAACAATTTGTAATTTTTTTTCGCAAGCATGTTTGGGAGTTCATACAGTAAATCCTCATGAAGTTGAGCAACTGCCACATCACCCTCCGGGAGCTCCGGTATGTAATCGGAAGCATCCTCTATAAATTCATCCTCATCAACAGCCTCCAAAACTACCGCCCTTACATCATCTTTATAAGTCCAATCCCCTCGACAGTTATAACAATCTTCACAGATTTTGCAAAAATCTGGTTTATTCAGTAGATTTTTATAAAATTTTTCCATTCTCTGGTTTCCTTTGTGGTATATAAATGTAGCTTTCATAGTATATCACCTAAAAGTTAAAGATGAATTAAAATCCCCTATGATATTTCAAATCACTTTAAAAAGTTATTTTATATATTTTAAAAAATAGGACATAATTTTTATAAAAATTTGGATTATTATTTATTTTAATCTATTTAAATAAAATTATTTTATTATTTAACTGGTTCTATTTTAAAATAGCAGGCGTCTGCCCCCTGTGCCATGCATCTTATTTCATCCACCACCACAGTTTTATTTAGTATGCATTCGTAGGCACCAGCAAGGACTCCTGCATCAAAATAACATATGGGTTCATTGGATTTCAAACCATCGCACAATGCACAGTCATTTACTTTTATAATAAGGGGATTTTTACTTTCAATTTTCAACACCCCCAAGTTATTTTTTCTAAAAAACTTTTTCAATTCCATATAATTTTTTGGATTAATATATCGTCCAAACTCATATCCAATATCGTATAGCGTAATTTCAGAGTTTAACTCTTTAATTTTTTTCATCATAATCATAATCATAAGTCGTAATATTTCCAATGGGATATATTCTTTAATATTTCTATTTGTATATTTGCTTTCAATAAATGTGTATTTTTCTTTGTCATATCCCTTTTTTAAATGCTCAACAGTTTCCTTTATGAGCTCATCATCATTTGAAAGATAAATACTTCCTTCCTGTGTCGCGTCATCATCATTCTTTCCCAATATTGTAAGGAAGCCCTCCATATTTTTTGTTTTTAACTCCATTTTCATGTTATCTCTTCAAATACTTTTTTATATATATTTATTACATATAACTCACATATAATGATAATGGTGCTAATAACGGTAAAATATGCTGAAAAAGAGACGAAAAACGGAAGAATGAAGAAAAAATAATAATTTAAAAGAAAATAATATTATTTATAATCTGTAAAATTCCTTTGCATTTTTATATGTGGAGTTTATTATTTTATCATTTTCAACCCCAATTTTTTTCATACATAATTTTGTTCTTGGCAAGGCATAAATATCCGCCTTTAAACTTCCTAAATCACTGCTTAGGATGAATCTTTTATTATAATTTTTTATTATTTCTGATGCTTCCATAGGGCTTATTTTCATAGGTTGCACTGTTAAACCAATATAAACATCCCTATTTATTAAATCCACAGTATCTTTATTGATGTGGTCAATCATTACCAAATCATCCTTTATTTTCACCTCATCCAAAATTTTTAAAATTTCAAGTGATGCCTCTTTCTTATTCTTTTCAGGAGTATGAATAATTATCGGCATGTTGTAATCCTTTGCCAAATACAACTGCTCTTTTAAAAGGTTTTTCTCATCATCGGTTAAATAATGTAATCCAGTTTCTCCAATAGCCACAACATTTTCATTTTCAAAATACTCGGGAAGTTTTTTTATAAGCACATCCCAGTTTTTAGGGTATCCCATAGGGTGAGCTCCCACTGCAACCTTAACATTAACTCCTGCCATTTTCCCTCTTTTAGTCTCTAAGTTAATCAATCTATCCCAATGGTCTAAACAAACCTCTGGAACACTCATTTTATATGGGTCGTGGGCACAGGTAATTATTGTTTCAATTCCACATAATGCCATTTTTTCCAAATCTTCAAAACTTCTTACATCCAAATGGGTATGGGCATCTATCATAAAATCACCTATATTTAAGTAATTACTTTAATTTATTTAAGTTTTTATGAATTTTAAAATTCTATATATTAATTTTGTAGTTTTATAGTTTTATATATTTGAAATAATTATCAATTAACTTTTTTAATAACTTATTACTATCTATTTTAAAAATATTTAACCAGGGTGAATTTATGATAATTTTTGGCTTGTTTGGGAAAACAGGATGTGGAAAAACGGAAATTTTGCAAAAGTTAAAACAATACCATTCTGTTATAGATATTGAAGAGTGTGGAAACACGAGAGGAAGCGTATTGGGTGATTTATATCATCTAAAACAGCATTCGCAGGATGAATTTGAAAAACTATTAAAGAAACAGCAGGAAAAGGCGGAAGAAAAGGGCTACTGCATAGTAGAATTTGAAGGAAGAAAAATAGGCGGAACAGAAAAATTAAATATTCCCGAACCATTTTCTAACCTGAAAAGTTATAATTATAGTATAATAATAGAATGTCCCTATGAATGCCAAATACAGCGACTTTTAAAATATTATACTCCAAAAAACGAGAAAGAAAAAGAAATTCTTATTTCAAAATTCAAAACCCTTAAAACATTTTTAAGAATGCCTGATAAATTGGAGGCGCTGGATAATATATTGGAACTAATTGAAAAGGATGATTATTACAATGCCGCAATAGTCATTGAGGAAAAACTATATCGAGAATCTTACATGAGGTCTATAAAAAAGGTTAAACCTGATTTAGTGATTTGCAATGAAGACCTATACAAATCCGTTGAAATAATAAACAATTTTGTTAATGAAAAATTAAATAAATAAGCCATATAATCCATATAAATGAATTTAAAGGGATATAATGGACGAAGAAATACTTTCAAGGTTATTAACATTTAAAAATAATGTAATATTAGTAATACGGTTAAAAGATGGAAGAAAAATGATAACTGATGGTAAAAAAATACTTGCTGGAAAAATAAGTGGAGAGCTCGCATCATTTATTTTGAATTATTCGAAAAATATCAAAAATACCAACACACCAACTGTTGTAGAACATAGTGGTGAGCTTATATATTTTGAACCTATCAACATTAAAAAATATCTGAACTCCATAGGAATAGAACTTATAGATGAGCTCATCACAATTTCGGAATTTGAAGAGATGGATAAGGATAATATTATAATTGTAGATGCAAGAGCTCCGAGGGAATATGCCGAAAAAACAATTCCTAATGCTATAAATATTCCTCTATTTTTAGATAGGGAACACGAATTAATAGGAAAAACATATAAAAAAGAAGGAAGAGACAAAGCTATGGACCTTGCATCAGATATCATTGGAGAAGGAATAAAAAGGATAACTAAAACAGCAGTTAAACTTGATAGAAACAAGACAATTGTTGTATTCTGTGCAAGGGGTGGAATGAGAAGTCAGGCAATTGCCACAATCTTTAAACTGTTGGGCTTTAAAGTTAAAAGATTAGTGGGAGGATTTAAAAGCTATAACTTAAATAAAAGTAATTAATAATTTAATTAAAATAAGTTATTTCGTTTGCTTTATAATTTCTTCAAAAGGTATTGCTCCTTCTCGTATGAGCTCTATATCATCATTTACTATTTTAATTATTGTAGAAGGGGTTTTATATTTACATACGCCTGTGTCAATTATTAAATCTACCTTTTCCCTCAATTCTTCGCTTATTTCATAAGCGGAAGTTGGAGGTTCTTCTCCGCTTAAATTTGCGCTAGTTGCAGTTAATGGAACTATCGACAATTCCCTTATTGTATCATTATCTGGAATCCTTATTCCGATATAATCCTTTGAAACGATATCGGGTATTACATCTTTTTTCTTCAATATTATTGTCAGAGCTCCGGGTAAAAACTTATCAATTATTTTTTTGGAGATGTCATTTACATAGGCATATTTTTCAATATCTTCTTTATCCTTTAAAAATACTGAAATTGGTTTATTTGGGTCTCTTTTTTTCAATTCATAAACCTTTTTAACTGCACTTTCATCTAATGCATTTGCACACAACCCATAAATAGTATCTGTCCCGCAAATGATTATCTTTCCTTCCAATATCATTTTTTTAGCATTTTCTATTTCTTTCTTTAATTCTCTCCTTTTTTTTAATTTATTTAATTTCAATATTTTCATGATACCACAATTAATTTAAACATAAATTTATTGATTTCGTTAATTTTACTTAATTTTACTTAATTACAGCACCTTTTAAGGCATTTTTACAGGAACAGGTTTTTTTATAGTCACAATGTATAAAATCATTCGCTATCTTTAAAATTTTTTCCTCCATTTCCTTTATTGTATCAAAAACCTCATTAACGGTTAATTTATGCTTGGATATACCTGTGCAATAGTTGGATACTGAACATAATGAGGCATAACATATTTCGAGCTCTCTTGCAAGAACAACCTCGGGATATCCAGTCATTCCAACAACATCTCCTATATTCTTATAAAAATTTATCTCTGCCTTTGTTTCAAACCTTGGTCCCTCTGTGCATATATAAATCCCTTCGCTGTATTCATAGTTTCTTTTGTTTAGTATGTCCTTTAATATACAACGCATTTGTGGGCAGTAAGGCTCTGAAACATCTATATGAACTACTACACCATCCTCCCCATCGTAAAATGTGCATTCCCTTGCCTTTGTAAATTCTATAAAATCATCTGGAACAAAAAATGTTCCTGGTTTTACATGTTCCTTCAATGAGCCAACAGAATTTATTGCCAAAATTCTATCAACACCGAGCTCCTTCAAGGCATATAAATTTGCCCTATAATTTATTTTATGTGGTGGGGTGTTGTGTTTTAATCCATGTCTAAACAGCAAAACTGTATCATTTTCATCATCTATTAAAACCTTTGATTTTCCGTATTTTGTATTTATTATTTTCTCTTTACCTTTGTTTAGTATAGATGACACTCCGGTTCCTCCAATTATTCCTATCAAAATACCGCCTCCTATTTTTAATTTAAAATAAAAATTAAAATAATCCATTATTAATACTTATATATTGCAGATATTATTATATATTTAAATTATATATAAATGTTAAATAAATTGGTGGTATTTGAATGTTAAACAAATTATTTGGTCGTGTAGTTTCTGGAAAAGGTGAGGGAAGATATTATATGTCTTTATTGCCTTACAAAGAAAAATTTAAAAATATTCTTGGATATGAGCCTTATGAAGGCACTTTAAATATTAAATTAAATCAGGAAATAAATTTAAATAAATTGAATTCAATAATAATTGATGATTTTTATTATAAAAATAATAAATACTATGGGGTTAAAATAATACCTGTGAAAATATGCACAAAAGACTACTGTGTAATAGGTGCCATTATATATCCGAAAAAAACCGAACATCCCAATAATATAATAGAGGTAATAGCACCTATTAAACTAAGAAAATATTTATTTTTAAAAAACAATGATATTATCATGATTACATTAAACGGTGAAAAAAATGAATAATAACATAGAAAAAGCTATTAATGATTTAAAAAATGGAAAAATAGTATTAATTTATGATAGCGATTATAGGGAAGGGGAAACTGATTTAGTAGTAGCCTCTGAAAAAATTACCCCCACCCACATAAGAACCATGAGAAAAGATGGCGGCGGATTAATTTGCACGGCAATCCATCCAGATTTTTGTAAATCATTGGGTATTCCATTTATGATAGATATTTTTGATTATGCCTCCAAAAAGTTTCCAGTATTAAAGGAGCTCTATCCAAATGATATACCTTATGATGAAAAATCATCATTCTCCATCACAATAAACCATAGGAAAAGCTTTACAGGCATTACTGATAATGATAGGGCCCACACCATAAAGAAATTTGCAGAACTATGTAATGAAAAAAGATTTAGTGATTTTGGAAAAGAGTTTAGAGCCCCTGGACATGTTACATTGTTAAGAGCCACAGAAGGTCTTGTAAAGAACAGACAAGGTCATACAGAGATGACAGTCGCACTTGCTGAAATGGCGGGATTGACCCCAATTACTACAATTTGCGAGATGATGGGAGATGATGGATATGCTATGAGCAAAAGCGAAACAAAAAAATATGCTGAAAAAAATAATTTAATCCATTTAAGTGGTGAAGAGCTGATAAACTACTATCTTGAAAATATTGAAGAATAAATAAAATACCAATAAATAATTATGGAATTTTTATTTTCATTACTTTATTTTTATAATTCCTTTTAAATGCTTATTTGGTGAAATTATGACTATAAAAGTTGGTATAGCAGACACCACCTTTGCAAGGGTAGATATGGCATCTGCTGCAATAAAGAAATTAAATGAAATGACTTCCAAAATAAAAATAATTAGATATACAGTTCCTGGAATGAAAGACCTTCCAGTAGCATGTAAAAAACTCATTGAAGAAGAAGGATGCGAAATAGCCATGGCACTTGGAATGCCAGGGGGAAAAGATAAAGACAAAGTTTGTGCCCATGAAGCATCCCAAGGGCTTATGATGGCACAACTCATGACAAATAAACATATAATTGAAGTTTTTGTTCATGAAGATGAGGCTAAGGATGAGAAGGAGCTCGAATGGCTTGCAAAAAGAAGGGCAGAAGAACATGCTGAAAATGTCTATTATTTATTATTCAATCGGAAGTTCTTGGAAAAAAATGCTGGAAAAGGTTTGAGACAGGGTTTCGAAGATGTTGGAGCAGCAAGAGAATAAATCAAATAATAAGTAAGACATTAATACTTAAAAAATAAACATAAAACTTTTTTAATCTTAAAGAATTAGATAACCTATGATTAAACTTAAAAGTATCACTAAAAGTATATTATATTTTTTGTAGAGACCTAAAAATGCAAATATAAATATTAATATTGCCGGCAATGTCCAATTAACAGCCAATGCAAATTTTATAGTTACTGCAATCATCAAACCTACAAATGAAACCAATATACTGTGGAATATATTTTTAAACAACAGATTGTGTTTAAGACTATCAAATATTGGAATTGTAGAAAGTAAAATAACAAATGATGGAGTAAAAACACTTATTGTTGATACAATTGCACCAATTAACCCTTTGACTATATACCCAACAAATGTAGCAGTTATAACTATAGGACCTGGGGTAATTTGTCCTAGTGCTATACCATCCATGAACGTTTTAGCATCTATAAGTCCATGGACATCTACAATCTCGTGTAGCATAAATGGAACTGAACCATATCCTCCTCCAAATGCCATTATATCTACTTTTATCATTAAAATAGATAGTAAAAAAATACTTGGGTCAATTATCCACAATGAGAGATTAAATAATGCTATGGTAAATAAGATATAAAAAACATACCTATATATTCTCAATTTTTCTTTTGTTATTTTTAGTTTTAATTGTGATTTTTTAAAATCATGTCTGTAAATTATTAGCCCTGCGATTACTGCTATAAAGATGACAATAAATGGGCTAAATTTTAAAATAAACAAAACTGCCGCAACTGATAGTAAAATTATGTCTAACTTATCTTTAATACTTTTCTTACCAAAACCTAAGGTTCCATTGGCGGCTAATGCAACGACTACTATCCTCAATGCCTCAAATATTGGTATTGTCTCAGGCAATGATTTTACATAGAGATAAATAATTGTTAAAAATAACATCAGAAAAAATGCAGGTAGAACATAAGCCATAAATGCTAAAAAAGCCCCTATAATCCCACCAATTTTAAACCCCACATATGCAACAACTTGCATAACTGAAGCTCCAGGGATTATTTGAGACAGTGCTACTCCGTTATTAAAATCTTTTTCATCTAACCATTTTTTCTCCTCTACAACCATCTCTCTAACATATGCAACCGCCGTAGGTCCTCCAAATGCAATTATTCCAAGTTTTAAAAATGAGAGGAAAATGTTCAATGGTGAGGGTTTATCCTCCATGTTTTCACCCGACATAGTTAAGCATTAAATTAAATATTTTTGATATTTTAAAATTCCGAAACATCTATAAAAAATTACCAAAATTAAACTAAATAAACCTTTTGATAATACATAATTCATTTATGAAATGAATAATCCTCCAAAATTAAGTTATCTATTCAAAAAAATTTTAGGAATAAATTTAAGGATTTTCACGAAATGTAATCTTATTTTCTATTCTATAAATTTTATACATTGGTGGGTTTTACAGGAGGAGGCTTTTTAAATTCCATTTTATATATTTTGGTAATTTATAGATTTTATAGATTTTGGGAGTTAATACCATAATCATATCTAAATGTTCCCCTAACCTTTATAACATCTTCCTTTATCAATCCACAAAATATTAATTTTTGGAGCTCCGATAAAAACTCTGATTCCGAGATACCCATCTCCTTTGCAATTGCAAGAAGTTTTCCCCTACCTTTTATAATGCCTTCATCTTGTATAATCTCCAATATTATGCTCTTTTTATATTTTCTCTTTATGCAGTCAAAAATCATTTCTTTTTTACTATCTTTAAATTTAGAATTTTCACTTTTAAATTCTTTTAATTTGCTATATTGTTCTGGTGGAGCATATAGCCTAACATCCCATGATTTCATATATGCCCATTTTAAATTTTTTGCAAGGGGTGAAATTTCATCCAACCTGTATTTTTTATCATCGATTAAAACTGTAATATTGTGCTCATTTATTTTTGGATAGCCAGGAATATCTAAAAATATGGTAGTTCCTAATTTTTCAGAGAGCTCATACTCCAAGTTTTTAATATCGTTTTCATCCAAATTTATCAACAACCACTTCTCTTCAGGGGTTAAATCACCATACCTAAATGTTAAAATATTTTTAAATAAATGTCTTTTATCCAACATTCCAATTAATTTATTTCCTTCTCCCTCATTTCTTCTTAATGTGCTTACTAAATCTATATCATCCATTGTTGAAAGGTCCTGTAAATTAAACAATTTTTCATTTAATCCATAAATTGTAGCATTTTTTAGCATTATTTCAGCTATTCTTGAAGTTGGATGCATATATACCGTGGGATACATCTGATATCTTGCAATTAATAACGATTCAACAGCAATTATTCCCTTCTCCAAAACCCCCAATTTTGGTCGTATATCTTCAAATAATACCATACATCGTATTAACCTTGCGTAATCGATTGAGCCATAAGCTACACCGGTGTGATAACTATCTCTTAGAAGATAATCCATTCTATCTGCATCTACATCCCCACTAAGCAGAGCTCCTTCAAATCCCTTAGATTGTAAAACATCCACTATTTCATTTGGAGTATAATTTTCAAAATCCATTTTTTTAATTTTTTTTCTTGTAAAATATTCATGATTATAACCGCATATTTCAAGGGTGTGTGAAAATGGAGGGTGTCCTATATCGTGAAGCAGTGCTGCAATCCTTATTAATCCTACATCTACATCTTCTAAATTCTTAGAGATTTCTCCTGCAACATGCATTGTTCCTATGGAATGTTCAAATCTCGTATGATTTGCACTTGGATAAACCATACATGTTAATCCAGTTTGTTTTATATTCCTCAGCCTTTGAAACTCTGGTGTGTCGATTATGGCTATTTCATTACTGCTGAGGGGTATATCTGTATATATTGGGTCTCTTATAATTTTCGTTTCGCTCATAAAAAATAGTTTGATATACTAATATATAAATTTTTATATTACTTTATTTATTTAATTAAACATATGAATTAATTGAAAAATATAAATAAAATAGATATAAGAAATAATAATAAAAAAATAGAAATTAAAAATAATAATATTAAAAATAAAAAAATAAAAAATTATTATTAAATTATTTTATGCTAATATTCTATTGATGGTATCTTGAATAATCCTCTTTTTTCGATGAAGTTTCAGCTGCTGGGGTCCTTCCATATTCCTCTGCCAATTTTTTATATATATTCATTTCTTCCTTTCTAACGGAAGGCTTTATTTTTTTCAAGGCTTCTTCAAAGTGCCTTAACTCAACTTTTTCAGCGTTTAAATTCTCCCTAAGTGCTATCATTGCAGCTTCTCTACATATCGCCTCTATATCGGCTCCAGTGTATCCTTCTGTTTTTTCTGCAAGTTTCTTCAAATCAATATCCTCTGCAAGAGGCATGTTTTTAGTATGAACTTTGAATATATCATACCTTGCTTCTTTGTCTGGAATTGGAACTAAAACTATCCGATCAAGTCTTCCAGGTCTTAACAATGCAGGGTCAAGTATATCTGGCCTGTTTGTTGCAGCAATTACTACAACATCCTTAGGTTCTTCAAGACCGTCGAGCTCAGTCAATAATTGATTAACTACCTTCTCAGCTACACCACTTCCACCAATATCTGAACCCCTTCTTGGAGCAACACTGTCTATTTCATCGAAGAATACAACAGTTGGTGCAGCTTGTCTTGCCTTTCTAAATATTTCTCTTATTGCTTTTTCACTTTCTCCAACCCATTTGGAGAATATTTCAGGTCCTTTTACACTTATAAAGTTTGCCTGTGATTCATTTGCAACAGCCTTGGCAAGTAAGGTTTTACCAGTTCCAGGAGGTCCAAATAACAACACTCCCTTGGGGGGTCTAATTCCCATTTTTTCAAATTTATCTTTATACTTTAATGGCCATTCGACAGCTTCTTTTAAGTCCTGCTTTACCTCTTCCAATCCTCCAATGTCGCTCCATTTCACATTTGGAACTTCAACAAGAACTTCCCTCAATGCAGATGGCTCAACTTCTTTCAATGCCTCTTTAAAGTCTTGCATTGTTACTTCGATTTTATCTAGGACTTCCTTAGGTATTTCTTCCTTCTCTAAATCAATATCTGGAAGCAATCTTCTAAGTGTCTTCATTGCAGCTTCCTTACATAGTGCCGCCAAATCTGCACCAACAAACCCATGTGTAACATCTGCTAAGTAGTCTAAATCAACATCCTCTGCAAGAGGCATATTTCTTGTGTGTATTTGGAGAATTTCTTTTCTTCCTTTTCTGTCTGGAACTCCGATGGTAATTTCCCTATCAAATCTTCCAGGTCTTCTCAATGCAGGGTCTAATGCATCTGGTCTGTTTGTTGCAGCAATTACTACAACCTGCCCTCTACTTTCAAGACCGTCCATAAGTGTTAGAAGCTGAGCAACCATTCTTCTTTCAACTTCTCCTGATGCCTCGTCTCTTTTTGGAGCTATTGCATCAATTTCATCAATGAATATTATTGATGGAGATTCTTCTTCTGCCTCTTCAAATATCTTTCTTAAATTCTCCTCAGTTTCTCCAACATATTTACTCATTATTTCTGGACCGTTGATGGTGTGGAAATTTGCCCCAGCTTCATTTGCAACAGCCTTGGCAAGTAAGGTTTTACCAGTTCCAGGAGGTCCTGCAAGCAAAACACCCTTTGGTGGTTCTATACCTAATTTATCGAATAATTCAGGATATCTCATAGGGAGCTCAACCATCTCCCTAATTTTCTTAACTTCTTCCCTTAAACCACCAATATCCTCATAGGTAATGTCAGGTATTTTAGTTTCTTTTAATTCAGATACTGGTTCTGTTTTTAATTCAACAGTTGTAAATTCATTTATTCTAACGGCACCCTTTGGTGTTGTTCCAACTACTATAAATGGAAATGCTGTTCCTAAAACCCCGATTACAACCCTTGAACCTTTACTCACGACCTGTCCAGACAATCTGCTTTTTACATAATCTTCAAATCCAGCACTAAATCTTACTGCCTGCATTGGTGCAAGCACAATTTTATTGGCATCTTTAACTTCTGCCTTTTTTATTTTAACTTTGTCCCCAATTCCTGCCTTTGCATTCTGCCTTATAATACCATCCATACGTATAATATTTTTCCCTTGGTCCTCTAAATAACCTCTCCATACCGTTGCGTATGTTTTGGATTTACCTTCAATTTCCACCACATCTCCCGATTTTAAACCTAATTTTTCCATGGTAATGGGATCTATTCGGACAATTCCCTTGCCCACATCCCCTTGATATGCTTCTGCTACTATCAATTCAACCATAATATCACCCGATATAAAATGATATGATTATAAATATTAAGATTCATCTTTTATTTAAAGATATTTTATTAATGAAATATTATTTTTTTTTAGATTTTAATTAATAGTAATATACCTTTGAACTTCTATATAAAGTTTTTGGTTTTGTGTAATTAAATGCACTATCATATGATATTAACTCTTCTGAACATCTACCATATGAAACCTATAAAATCTTGTAAATCCACAATTTCTACATCTTACATACATACCAGATTCTGTAATTAATATATCCTGTGGAGCATATTTTTTACAATTGTAACATTTTGCATTTTTTTCTAAAAACCAGTTATCATACTTCATTTTTTTATCTTTTTCAATTTCTATAATGTTGTCCTCTTCAATCCCTACTTTTTTTAGAATATAATATCTTGTAGCTCCACAGTTGGAACACTTTACAAATGCCTGATTTGAATATATTTCAATTATTTGGTCGGCTACTTTACCACAGTTATAACATTTCGTCGTATATATTAATTTCCAACTGTCCATATATACACACCCTTTTATTATAATGTTTTATTATAGTCCCATATATTTAATTAATCTTTGCCTTTAACATCTTTAAATTTTCCAAAACTCTCTTATTAACTTCTTCATATATGCTATTTCCATTTGAATCCATTGCAACCATCAATGGTCCAAAATCTTTAACTTCGAGTTCCCATATTGCCTCGGGCATTCCAAGCTCAGGATGATAAACACCTTTTACATCAATTACGGAATTTGCAAGTAATGCAGCACATCCGCCAGGTGCTGCAAGATAAACTACACCGTATTTTTTAAAAACATTTAACAGCTCTGTTTTCATCCCTCCCTTACCTATTATTGCCGATATTCCAGTTATTTTAATGAATTCTACTTCTACCTCGTTCATCCTTGCCGATGTTGTTGGACCTATTGCTATGCATTTCCATTTATTATTTTCTTTTTTCATTATAGGTCCTGCATGGTATATTACCCCATTTTTCAATTTTTTTACGATATTATCATTACCACTATTACTATTATCCTCCCCAATATTTTTCATATTTTCTTTTAGGATAATTATATGTGCTTCATCTCTACCAGTATATATGATTCCATTTAAATAAACTATATCTCCGACCTTTAAATTCTTTACAGTATCCTTTGAAATAGGAGTTTCCAATCTCAAAATATCACCATATTATTCCATAATATATCTATCTTTAACAATATATATTCTTTTTCAACATATATAAAAATTTATAAGAAAATTTATTAAAAAGCCAAATAACATTCCAAGAATCACCTGTAAAAGTGTATGTTTTTTTAGATAAAGACGAGACCACATAGTCAATATTAAAAATACAATATAGCAATATGTTAATAATAACAGCAAATAATGGTTATTACTATATTTTAATAGATACAATAATATCATTATTAATGTGGATAATCCATAACAATGCATACTAATCTTCCAGAATAAGGTAATGATTAAAATAAAAATGATATTTACCAAAAATACCTTGGAAAAGAAATCATTAAAAACAAAACATATAATAACTCCATAAACTGCCAATAGGATTAATGGGATTATTCTACAATTTTTATCTTCAATATCCCAATTTTGACCTTTTAATTTTGCAGATGCTAACCATACAATACAGGGTATAATCGCCAATGCTATTAATTTAAATATATCATGTATGGCAATTATTAGAGTAATTATCAATAAAAATGGAAAAATATAAGATATATATTCTGCAAATTTTTTTTTCATATAATATCCCAAAGATATATTTTAATAATATATAATAAATTTTTAGTATATTGACATCTAAGACTTTTATAATTTACATATTTTAAATTAATATTTAATTCCCTAATAGTAATCCTCTGATACAATATAAATTAATATAATTAAATAATATTAAAAATAGTGATAATATGAAAATCTACAACACATTAACAAAAAAGAAGGAAGAATTTAATCCAATAAATGGGCATGAAGTTAAAATGTATGTTTGCGGACCTACGGTTTATGATTATGCCCATTTGGGTCATGGAAGAACTTATGTGGCATTTGATACCATTAGGCGATATCTCGAACATAAAAATTATATCGTCAAATTAGTTATAAATTTCACAGATATAGACGATAAAATTATAAATCGTGCAAATGAAAAAGGAATAGCACCAAAAGAACTCACAGATATATTTATAAAATCATTTTTGGATGATATGGAAAAACTGAATATTAAACCCGCAGATGTATATCCAAGAGTTTCGGAACATGTGGATGACATAATAAAATTCATAAAAATACTTATAAAAAAAGGATACGCCTATGTGGCTGATGATGGAGTTTATTTTGATGTAAAAAAATTTGGGAACTATGGAAAACTGAGCAATATCAACTTAGATGAAATGATAGCGGGACATAGGGTTGAAAAGAACCTAAAAAAGAAAAATCCAGAAGATTTTGCATTGTGGAAGTTTACAAAACCTAATGAACCAAAATGGGATAGTCCGTGGGGAGAAGGGCGACCTGCATGGCACATAGAATGCTCTGCAATGGGAATAAAATATTTGGGGGAACAGTTCGACATCCACGGTGGAGGAAACGATTTAATATTCCCGCACCACGAAAATGAAATAGCTCAAAGTGAGGTTTATACTGGCAAAAGTCCTTGGGTAAAATACTGGATGCATACTGGATTTGTGATGGTAGATAAGGAAAAAATGAGCAAAAGTCTTGGAAATTTCATTAAACTTAAAGATTTAATTGATAAGTATGATTTTGAGGTAATTAGGTTATTCCTACTGCAAAGACACTATCGTTCCCCACTTGACTACTCAGAAGAAGGATTGGTTGATGCAAAAACCAACTTGGAAAAATTATACAACACCTTAAAAAATATCGATGCAACTATTAGGGGCTCACATATAAAACATGAACTACATGAAATCGATATAAAAACCTATGAAACCATTAAAAATGCTTGGATAAACTTTTATAACGCCATGGACGATGATTTCAATACACCTGAGGCACTTAAATATGTTTTCGAAGTTTCAAATGCCATAAATAAATATATAAATACATCAAACAATCCAAACAAAAGTGTGTTGATAAAGGCACTTGAATTCTTTAAAATGATTGGAGATATATTTGGAATATTCAATAAATTTGATAGTAAGAGTAATGAAGGAATGGAGAATAATTTAATAAATATTTTAATAAATATCCGTGCAAAGTTGAAAAAGGAAAAAAATTACAATTTGGCTGATGAAATAAGGGACGAATTAAAAAATATAGGTATTCAGCTTGAAGATAGTCCAAAGGGAACTATTTGGAAAAAATAATGAATAATTAATAATAAAATTAAATAATGAAAAAATAAATAAAGAATAAAAGTAAAAAAAGATGATAATATGAAGAAATATTTTTTATTATTTCTATTACTAACCATACCAATAAGTGTTGCAGATGTGTCCATAGTGGCACCAGCAGTTGCTGAAACGGATTATGGATATATAGGAGCTCCTGTAAATATGGATGTAAAAGTGTTAAATGGTAGCGGTCATGTGTATATGGACACTATGCCTATGACTCAGCTTGATATGCAAGGCTCGGCAAGAATAGCCGCAAAGGTAGCCTTTGATATATGTGGAAAAAATCAGAAGGATTATGATGTATATTATGTTGTTAGGTCCAATGTTCCAGTAATTGGGGGTCCATCAGCAGGAGCTACATTGTGTGTAGCCACAATAGCAGCATTGAATAATTGGAGTCTAAATAAAAATGTCATGATGACTGGGATGATTAATCCAGATGGAAGTATAGGTCCAGTTGGTGGTATTTTAGAAAAGATAAAAGCCGCAAAATCCATGAATGTGAAATATTTTTTAATACCTTATGGAGAAAGGTATGTTTCAGCAGATGATTTAACAGATAACAACAATACCGTGGATGTAGTAAAATATGGCAAAAGTTTAGGAATAAATGTTATAGAAGTTAAAAGCATCTATGACGCAGTTTATTACTTTACAAATCATAAAATTGTAGAAAAAGATTACAAATCAAACCCAGTAATTAATTCTATATACAGCAATATGATGAAAAATCTATCCGACAAGGTATTAAAAAAGGTAAATAACAACTATGAATATGTGAAAGACAGATTGGAGTATGAATATGAATACAATATACGAATGAATTATAATTTAAAACATGAATTGGATGAAAAATTAAAAACTTCAAAAGCCAATATAAACTTGGCTAATAATCTTTATTTAAATAAATCATATTATGCCGCTACATCAAAGGCTTTTGGAGCTTTAATAAACCTTGAAAGTATCAATACAACATTAAATTATATTGATAGCGATGATGGAAAAGATTATGTAAAGGGATATTTATTAAGTATCCAGAATAAACTAAATAATGAGAAAAATTTAATAGATAATGAAAATTTATCAAAAAATAACATAGAATACATTGTAGCATCCAAAAGCCGAATATATGAAGCAGAAGAACTTATCGATAGTGCATGGAAAGAATACTACAACAATAAACCATTATCTGCTATAAAATACGGAGCTTATGCAAAATTAAGAGGAGATAGTGCTATTTGGTGGTTATATTTAAATAATAAATACAATAAAAATATAAAAAATAGAGCAATAAATAAATCTGATTTAAAATACCTTGCCCAAGAGTATCTCGATAACTCAGAAGTTGTTGTGCTTTATTCTTCCATGATATTTCCAACAGATTTAGCAAATAACGCCATGAAAAATTTGGATGATGCAAAGGAATATTATAACCAAAGAGCATATTTATTGTCAATTTCAAAGAGCATTGATGCCTATGTATATGCCACAACATCTCTAAACTATATGGAGGATACCAGTTATTTAAAAGAACTGGCAGAAAAAAAGATAAATTTAGCGGAAAATTATGGTAATGGCATTATTCCCATATCTGCACTTGGATACTATGAATACGCCAATACCTTTAACGATAAAATGTCAAAGATTTTATATTACAAATACAGTATGGCTTATGCTCAAATGGATATTGACATATTGAACGAGATAAATGAAAATACCTCAAATGTATTGGAATACAATATAGTTAATAGAAGTATTCCCACTAATGTAAATAATATTACTAACAACAATACCAACAGTAATTTTGGAAATAATAAAATCACCAGCATATCAGATATAATATTCCTAATAATTGGACTATTTTGTGGTATATTTGTGGGATATTTTTTAAAAAAGAGGGAGAATAATAATTAGGATAATTTAAAAATAAATTAAAATAATAAATGTGATAGTATGGAAAAGCCGATTATATGCAAAATAAAAGAAGTAATAACAGAAAGTCCAACGGTGAAAACATTTATACTAAATAAAGAGTTTGATTTCAAAGCCGGTCAGTTTGCCATGGTATGGATTCCAGAGGTGGATGAAAAACCATTGGGTTTTTCCATAAAAACAGGTTTTAGTGTGGCAAAGGTCGGGAGATTTACTCAAATTATGCACAATTTAAAAGAAGGAGATTTAATAGGCGTTAGAGGACCTTATGGAACATCTTTTGAACCCTTAGGGGATAAAGTCCTTGCAGTTGCAGGAGGTATTGGAGCTGCACCAATTGTAAGTGCTGTGGAGGAATTTTCAAAAAAAGGTATTGAAATTACCACAATACTTGGGGGACGAACAAGGGATGAATTATTATTTATGGAAAGATTTAAAAAGTGTGGAAAGCTTTATCCATGTACAGATGACGGAAGTTTTGGATACAGCGGTTTTACAACAGATAAAATGAAAGAGATATTAAAAACTAAAAATGAAAAATTCGATTTAATAATTACCTGCGGACCTGAAATAATGATGAAAAAGGTTGTAGATATTGCAAATAAATACGATATTCCTGTTCAGGTTTCATTAGAACGATATATGAAATGCGGCATTGGAATCTGTGGGCAGTGTGCTGTTGACGATGAGGGTTTATGCGTATGTAAAGATGGTCCAGTATTCTGGGGAGATAAATTAAAATATATATCCGAATTTGGAAAATATAAAAGAGATGCAAGTGGTAAGAAGAAAATTATTTAAAAAAAATATGGTGGTGAGATTATCATTATCGGGGCTCAGGTATCAAAAAACTTCGTAAATATAAAAAAGTATATACAGATACAGCAGTGCGGGATTGATTTAAGAGTTGGAAAAATATTCAAATTAAAAGGAATTGGAACTATTGATTATACCAATGAAAAAAGAGAACTCCCAGAATATGTTGAAATATTCGACTCTGAAAAGAATGAAAAAATCCAACTTGATACTGGGGTATATATTATCCAAATAGCGGATAAAATAAAAATCCCAAATAATATGGCAGGTTTTGCCTATCCAAGAAGTAGCCTACTAAGGATGGGATGCACCATTTATACCGCAGTTCATGACCCGGGGTATGAAGGTCAGCCTACCTATTTAATGCATGTTTTAAACCCAATTATCATTTATAAAGATGCAAGAATTGCCCAAATAGTATATATTGAATGTAATAAGGTAAATGGAGAATATGAAGGAATATACAACGAAAAAATAAAATAAATAGAATAATAAAAAAATTAATAGCTGTCAAATCGGCTAATTTCCGTAATTTCTCCAACCAAATTTTTATTTATCAATTCCTTTGCTTTTTCTGTGTCGTAATTGCCCAATAAATACATCATTTTAACCAATGCAACTTCTGGAAGCATATCTTCACATCCAATTACTCCCAATTTTTGGAGCTCCCTACCGTTTGAATACACATTCATGTTTATTCTTCCGTTAATAGTTTGGGTAGTCATGGCAACTAAAACGCCCTTATCTGTTGCATATTTTATGTTTTCAAATATTGTTTCAGGGGCGTGCCCCAACCCAGTTCCTTCAATTACAATCCCCTTATATCCATTATCCACATAGTAGTTTATTATGCTTCCGTCTATTCCTGGATATATTTTTATTAATGCCACCTTTTCTTCTAAAATTGTATTTATGTTAATTTTTTTATCGTTATTACGTTCATTACCTTTAACTTTTTTAGACTCTCTTAAATATTCAATCTCTTTTGTGAATGGGTTTATTTTTGCAACAGGGATATTATTTATTGATTTAAAGGCGTCTCTTCTTGATGAATGAGATTTTCTAACTTTTACCCCTTCATGTAGGTAGCAGAATGTATCCCCGCTTTCTCCGTGCATAACAACATAAACTCCTTTAATTGGTTGAGTACATGCAATTACAGCACTTATAAGATTCAAAGCTGCATCCGATGAAGGTCTATCACTACTTCGCTGAGCTCCCACAAGAACTATTGGAATATCAGCATCAACCATGAAGGATAATGCTGCTGCTGTGTAGTGCATTGTATCGGTTCCATGAGCTATTACAATTCCATCGGCACCATTTTCAATTTCCTTCTTAATCTCTTCTGCAATCATCTTCCAATAGGATGGTGTCATATTTTCACTTAATATATTTAAAATAGCTCTTCCCTTTATATTTGCAATATTTAGCAATTCAGGAATTGTTCTTATTAAATCCCCTGCTGTAAAAACCGGATGAACAGCACCTGTATTATAATCTACCCTTGAAGCCACTGTCCCACCAGTTGATAAAATAGATATATTTTTTAAATCATTTTTCTTTCCAATTTTTAGTGGTGGAAGTTTGTATTTTGGTTTTTCCCCTTTTTTTATTAATTCTATCGATTTTATTTTATTCTTTGAAATACCTATGTTGTATCCATTTTTCATTTTAATTACTATAATATTTTCATCCAGTGATGGCATTATTGTTCCAGTATATATTGTATTTTCCGTTTTTACTGTTATTAAATCTCCAATATTATAATCATTCATAATTTCACCAAAAGATAAGAATTTATAAATATTTCTTAACATAGAATTCAGCATTTAAAACACTTGCACCAGCAGCTCCCCGAATGGTGTTGTGTTCAAGGGCCGTATATTTAACTGTGAATATTGGGTCTTTTCTAATTCTTCCAACACTTATAGACATGCCCTTTCCTGCATCTCTGTCCAACCTTGGCTGAGGTCTGTCAATCTCATCTCTAACAATAATAGGTTTAGCATAGGTAGGAAGGTTATATTCTTTTAACGGGTCAAATTTATTCATAACTTCTTTAATTTTTTCTGGTTCTACCTCTTCCTTAGTTTTAACAAATATACTTTCAGTATGACCATCGATTACAGGAACCCTGTTGCATGAAACTCCTATTTTAAAGTCTGCGTTTATAAATTTATTATTTTCAAATTTACCAAGGAGTTTTAAACTCTCAGATTGCATTTTTTCTTCTTCATTTCCAATATAAGGTATTATATTATCCAATATTGCCATTGACGGAACACCATTATATCCCGCACCGCTTATTGCCTGCATTGTGGTAATATTTACTAAATCAAGTCCAAATTTATCCATTATTGGTTTCAATGTGATTACTGCCCCTATGGTGGAACAGTTTGGATTTGTAATTATGGCACCATCCCAGTTTCTGTTTTCTCTCTGAATCTCAATCATTTCAAAATGTTCGGGATTTACCTCTGGAATAATAAGTGGAACATCATTTTCCATTCTCATTGCTGAGGCATTAGAAAAAACTAATTTTCCAGCTTTTGCAAATTCTGGTTCTAATTTCTTAGCCAAATCTGATGGCAGTGCTGAAAATACTATATCTACATCTTCAAATGCTTTGTGGTTTGCATCTGTTGGAACTACAATTTTATTTACCACTTCTTCTGGAATTGGTTCTGATTGATACCAATAACAGGCATCAGCGTATTTTTTTCCCGCACTTCTCTGTGATGCTGCCAAAACTTCCAAATCAAATATAGGATGGTTTTCAAGCATTTGGATAAATCTCTGCCCAACATTACCTGTTGCTCCTAAAATACCCACTTTTATATTCATTTTTTTCACCAAAACTAACTTATAAAATTAGAACATTGAAGATTTATTATAATTTATATTATAATAGTGCTTTTATATATATATTTTATATTTTTAATAAATTTAATGAAAATATATTTTTTATTTTAGTTAAAAACAGGATATTTAATATTTAATATAAATACATCGCAAAATTATGTGGCAATTTATAGTTATTAACATGCCACTTCTGTGGGTTTTTGCTATTATTGGTAATGACTGTTGATAAGTATTTAATATATTTTGCAGGACTATAATTTCATAACATTTCAGAAATTTTACTAAAATAAAACTTATAGTTAATATAAAACTCTCTTTATAGCGTTCCAAACTAAATAACTCTGAGGTCTTATAACCTCCTTTATCGGATTTAAGAATAAGATATTCGTTTTAACTAAGAATTCTTTAATATCTTCATCAATTTTATATTCATCAACAACATATTCTTTTTTAAATAATAATAAAGCTTTAATAACTTCATCGTAATTTATTTCATTATACTTTCCATTCTTTATCCTAATAAGCAATTTTTTCAATTTTGAAGACTCTATTCCTAACATCTCATTTAGTATATTGTTCAACTCTTCATACCTCATTTTATCAATAACTTTATAAATTAAAACTGGCTTCCCACCAACATAAAAATATATTTCCTCTTTTTCTTCATTGGAGAGATTTTTATTCAATATTTCATTGGATAAAAAATCCATAAACTTTAAGGCAGTTTCTCTAT
>NZ_WAKW01000037.1 GCF_015523155.1 Methanothermococcus sp. | reverse complement strand
TAAATTCCCGTAGGTAATTCTATACCTTCTATAATGTTATCAAAAACCTCCAATATTATATATTCTCGTATAAAATTTTCGCTACATATTTTTATTATATTTAATATATAAAATATTGCTCATTTTAGATACACCTATATCTAAGATAATCTTTAAATTATTCCACAATAAGTCCCCTTCCGTTATAAATCCTTCGGATTTTAACTTCGTTTGATTGTAAAATCTCCTAGCTTCGCGAAGATAAGGGATTAATCCTTTGGATTTTAGCTCGCAAATAAAGATTTGCGATGGGAGAGTCCATTTTAAGACGGAGGGGAGTAATTCACTCAGAGTTATACCCTATATAATGGTAATCTCTGGCTAAAATCCCCTATGAGTCAGGGAGCCTTGCCCGAAGGCGAGGCTACGAAAACCTTTCGGTTTTCGTTTAACCCCTTCTGTAAGGGAGGGGTAATTCATAATATTGAAATGTGAAATTATGAAAAATAACTTAGATTATATCAAAAACGCAACACCTATAAAAACTAAATATATTAAAAGAAACGAAGATTTTGTTCCAGAAGTGATAAATTCATTAAAAAGAGAAATAAAAAAAGGGTTAAATATAGAAAACGGCGATTTTATAATATTAAGTGAAAAATTTGTTGCAACAAGTGAAAATAATTTTGTAAATGAAAAAAGTGCAACCCCGAAATTTTGGGCATACTTTTGCTATTATTGGTCAAAATATTTATGGGGTTATATATTGGGTCCAATGCTAAAAACACGAAAAGATAGAATAAAAAATCTTAGAAAAATGCCAAAAAAAGAAACTTTAAAGCATAAACAAATTGTGATTGATAATGTTGGTCTTATTTATGCCTTAAAACCTGCTTCGGAAGGGGGTGTAGATTTGACAAATGTTCCAGGAAGTTATGCTGCACTTCTTCCAAAAAATCCAAAAAAATCTGCGGAGAGGTTATACAATGCCATTAAAGATGAATTAAATTTAGATGTTGTTGTTATGATTATAGATACCGATGCAACATATAGATTCTTTAAATGGTATATAACAGCATTACCCTATGCAATGGATGGTATAATATCAAAAGTAGGAGTTATTGGATATATAATTGGTAAATTAGGAGGACTGTTAAATATAGGGGGATTATGCGGAGCCACCCCTTTGTCCATAGTAGGTAACGAAATTTACAAAAAATATACCATGGAGGAGCTTCTATATATTGCGAATCTTGCGGATATATCTCAGGTGCCCTTTACAAAATCAATCCATGATACAATGAAAAGATACAATACCTTTGAAATTACAGAGGAAGTATTGGGTAAGTTGGAACATACTCCAATTGTGTTAGTTAAGGGTTTAAAAAAATAAGAAAAAAATTATATAAAAAAATAAAATATAGTAAAGTTTAAAATTAAGTATGTAAGATAAATATTTAAATTTTAATGAATTAAAGATTATGTCTGTGATTGTCATGAATGCCGTTAACTCAATGGAGGAAATCTTAAAAAAAATAACATCTGCAAGAGAGGGAAAATTTGATTTAAATTATATATCCAGCCATATTCAAAATATAGATGATGAAAACTATAACTATATAATTTTTAGGCTTATGAAACAGATAGAAGTAGTTAAAAAATATAATCCAAAGGTTAGACCTGCAATAGACCCAGTAGTCTCATCTGTGCTTGGAGTCTATTCTGGTTTGGATTTTTCAGAAGAATATGGAACATTGATGGGATATCCAAAATGCTGTGTCGAATCATTTAAATCTGCAAGATTTGGAATAGATGCCAAACACTTAAAGGAAGCTGATAAAATAAAAGATGAAATAAAAAAAGATAAATTGGAAACTAATAAAGATTTAAAGGAGAAAGTTGCTATAATAATGCCATCTGGATTTATTCCGTGTAGTTTAAAATGTGAGGAGGCATGGAAGAGAAATCTTATTGATATTGTATCATATAACGAGTATTTAACGATTCAGAAGCTTGAAGAAGAATTGTTCAAGGTTCTTCCACACTTTCATGGGGCATATAATGAATACTATGAAAAAATATTACTGTTATAGGGGATAAAATGTATATAATTATTGCTGGAATGGGCAGGGTAGGATTTACTTTGGCAAAATCCTTGGCTGGAAAAAATAATGATTTGGTAATCATAGATAAGGATAAAAAAATTTGTGAGAGTGTAGCTGGAGAAATTGATGCCTTAATAATAAATGGTGACTGCACAAATATTAAAACCCTTGAAAATGCAGGTATCGATAACGCAGATATTTTTATAGCAGTTACGGGCCGTCAGGAGATAAATTTAATAAGCTCTCTTCTTGCCAAAAATTACAAAATACCAAAAACAATTGCACGGGTCAGCGAACCTGAATATAAGGAAGTATTTGAAAGATTAAATGTAGATGTGGTTATTAGCCCTGAACTTGTAGCTGCAAATTATATTGAAAAACTTATAAATAGACCAGGAATTGTTGATTTAGCAATAGTAGGTGGTGGTGATGCAGAAATTTTAGAGTTGATTATAGATTCAAATTCCAAAGTTGCCAATAAACAAATAAAGGAGCTCGGTAAAAACAAGAAATATTTAATAATTGCAGTATATGAGGGGAATGAACTAAAAATACCAGATGGGGAAACAGAGCTAAAACCCAACGATAGGATAATTATTTTAGTAAAAAAGAACGCAGTTGAAGAGGTTAGAAAACTATTCACTGAATCGTGATAATTAAATAAACATAAAATAAAATATTATAATAGAAAAATTATTGTCTTATTTTTTAAATCTAAAAAAGTGTTTTTCAAAATTTATTATCATATTATTTTCAATTGGAATTCCCTCTTTTTTTAGGAGTTCTATTTTTCGTTCTATTCCTTCCGCATATCCTCCAACTTCACCGTTTGATTTAACCACCCTATGGCATGGAACTACTACAAGATTTGGATTATTATTCAATGCATTTCCAACCGCCCTGTATCCTTTAGTTCCAAGTGCTTCCGCAATCTCCTTATATGTAGTTATTTTTCCTTTTGGAACTTTTTTAACGAGATTGTAGCACTTTTCTTTGAAATCCATAATATCATCCAGAATATGATATAAATATAAAATTGTATAAATTATAGAATATATAAAAATATAAAAAATATAAGATTTTACTTTTAACCTTTTTCTAAATTTTAATATTTAACTTATGAAAAAATAAAAAAATTGTAAATTAAATGGTATATTATATTTAAATGGTATGTTATATCGTAAATTAACTTCTCCCCTTAAAGATGTATATCCCCTTATAAATATTAACAAAAAATGAGGAAGATTCTTTTATTTAATTTAAACCATTTCTTCCTCAGGGTATGCTGATAATTTGTGTTCTGCCAAGTCAAGACCTCTTTTCTCATCTTCTTCTGATACTCTAAGACCCCCCATGAATAATCCTACTATTTTAGCGAGTATAAATCCAAGACCTGTACCATATACTATACAAAATATTGCGCCTATTATTTGATTTAATAAACTAACACCTCCAGCTCCTCCCAAAGCTGTCATTCCAAATATTCCTGTTAATATAGCTCCAACAACTCCCGCAGTTCCATGAACTGGGACAACACCACAAACATCATCTAAACCTAATTTTTCAACAAGTTTATAGACTATTGGAACTTGAATTCCTGCTGCTAAACCTATCAACAAACCACCCACTGGGCTAACTACATCAGTTCCAGAACATATTGCTACAAGCCCTGCAACTATACCATTGGCTGTAAAAAGAACATCTTTCTTTGACATTATGAGAGCTCCGATACCGCCGCCTGCCATGGCAAGTGTTGTTGTGGCACATACCAATCCACTTACATCACCAAGTGCAAGTGAGCTTCCTACGTTGAATCCATACCAACCGATGGCAAGAGCAAATGCCCCAAATACTGCCATAGGTATGTTATGTCCTAATATCGGTATAGGCTTTCCATTTACGAATCTTCCAACCCTTGGTCCTAATGCTGCAATGGCACCCAATGCTAAGAATCCTCCCAAGCCATGAACTACTAAACTTCCAGCATAGTCATGCCATGGAACAATGCCTGCTCCCCAAGGTCCTAAATATACGAACAACGGATATAACAATGCCGTAATTACTATTGATATCAACACATAGGCACCAAATTTTATTCTCTCAGCAACTCCCCCTGACACTATTGTTGCTGCTGTTGCACAAAATACAAGACCAAAGAACCAGCTTGCTAAATCCAATCCATTGTTTGGCCAGTTTGTACCAAATATTTGGCTCCACCAGCTTGTATATGCTGAAATATCAAAACCTGATGAAGCCAATACTCCACCTATAAACAGCCATGCAACACAACCAATAAGCCAATCAACCATGTTTTTCATCATGACATTGTTGGCATTTTTCTTTCTTACCTGTCCTCCTTCAAGCATTGCAAAGCCCCACTGCATCATGAAGACTAAGACCCCCATAACAACGAGGAAAAATACATCCGATGAATTTGCCATTACAGTTAATGCATGAACTATTGAGTTTATATCTGTTGCATGTGCAAATAAATCTGCTGTAACCATTATATCACCTTATTTTTATATTTTTTATTTTTTTAAATAGCTTCACCATCTCTTTCGCCAGTTCTTACCCTTACAACTGATTCAACTGGCATAACGAATATTTTTCCATCCCCTGGATTTCCTGTTTTTGCATTCTCACAGATGATTTTAATTACATCCTCCACATCATCTGCCTTAACTACAAGTTCTAGTTTTACCTTAGG
>NZ_WAKW01000036.1 GCF_015523155.1 Methanothermococcus sp. | reverse complement strand
ATTTTAGTATAAAATACCGACTTTTCTATTCTATTATTAAAGAAATATATTAAAAATAATATATTATTTTTGAAATTTTTAATTTTGAATTTTTATATATAATGTATATTCTATTATAATTAACTATATTACATACTTCCATCATAATACTATTTGAAAATATGAGGTGATTAATTGTATAAATTGGTAACTATTTCGGATACTGTAAGAGTTCCACCCCGCATGTTTGGAGCTCCTTTAAATGAAAATCTTCAAAAAATACTTATGGAAAAGTATGAAGGCATACTTGATAAAGATATGGGATTTATATTATCAATTGGAAAAATACGAGAAATTGGAGATGGAAAGGTAATATATGGAGATGGAGCAGCATACCATTCAGCAGTTTTTGATGTTTTATGTTATATGCCTGAACTCTACGAGGTTGTAGAGGGGGAAGTTGTAGATGTGGTGGAATTTGGTGTCTTTGTAAGATTAGGTCCCTTAGATGGGCTTGTCCATATATCTCAGATTATGGATGATTATGTGTCATACGACCCAAAAAGAGAAGCAATAATTGGAAAAGAAACTGGAAGAGTAATTGAAAAAGGAGATAAAGTAAGAGCAAGAATTGTAGCAGTTAGCTTAAGAGAGGCTAAAAAGAGAGGTAGTAAAATAGCATTAACCATGAGACAACCTGGATTAGGAAAATTAGAATGGATAAAAGAAGAAAAAGAAAAAAGAAGAAAAATGAATAAAATAAATAATAAATAATATGTAAAATAAATTAATGCAAAATTAAATAAGTAATAAATTTATAAAAAAGGTGGATGAATTATGAATGCCTGTTTACGGTGTAAATATCTAACTAATGAAGATAAATGCCCACTTTGTGGTTCTGAAACTTCTGAAAATTATAGAGGTCTTTTAATTATATTAGACCCTATAAATTCAGAAATTGCCAAAAAGATTAAGGCAGATTGCAGAGGAAAATATGCATTAAGTGTAAAATAACTATAAAGGGACATTATGTACGTATTAACTGAGAGATTAAGAAAAATACTTAAAAAGCCTTTTGGAAAAGTATATAAAGAACTACCCCCTATAAATGGAAAGGTCGTTTCTATTGGTGATATCACCACAAAAAATCTTTTATTAAAAAACATAATACCAAATTTATCAATTTTTGATTTAAAAACTAAAAGAAATATACCCGTAGATATAAACCACAAATTTATGAAGGTTTTTGAAGTAAGCAACCCCCCAGGGTGTATATCCTACGAAGCAATGGAAAAAATTAAATACCTCTCTACAAAAAACTATGAAAACGTTGCTTTAAAAGTAAATGGTGAGGAGGATTTACTTACTATACCAGTTATTAAATACTTTCCCGAAGGCACTGTTGTAATTTATGGTCAACCTGATAAAGGCGTAGTATTGCTAAAAATAAGCAAAGATTTAAAAAACGAAATAGATAATATATTAAACATGATGGATAAAAGAAAATAATAAATAATATACTTAGATTTCTATATTATAATATTATATGCAAGACTAATATCTTGAAAAAACTTAAATAATAAATTACATAAAGAATAAATAAATGTTTATAAAAAATTTAAATATTATTAACTTTTATAAGTAATAAAAAATACTTTGGTGATGTTATGGAGATAGAAATAATTTCAGATAGAGTCAATCCACTATTAAATAGGCGGGAAGTCAAATTTATAGTGAAATATGAAGGAGCTACACCATCTATAAAAGATGTAAAAATGAAGCTCATTGCAATGTTAAATGCAAATAAAGATATGGTTGTTATAAATTCACTTAATCAAGAATTTGGTAAAATGGAATCTACTGGATATGTAAAAGTATACAACGACGAAAAAATGATGAATTTAATTGAAAAGAAATCAGTTTTAGAAAAAAATAAAATTGAAGAAGAAAAAAAAGAAATTGAAGCGGAGGGAGAATAATGGCTACAAAAAATAAAGGTACCCAAAAATATAAATACTACAAAGTTGAAGGAGACAGCTTAGAGAGAATAAAAAAAGTGTGCCCAAAATGCGGTCCTGGTGTATTCATGGCTGAGCATTTAAATAGATATTCATGTGGAAAGTGTGGATATACAGAATGGAAGAAAAATAAATAATAATTTTTTAAATAATTTTACTTTTTTATATTTTATGTTTTAACCCCAATAATTTTAATGTTCTAATTATATCTGTTTTTGAAATTAATCCTTCCAACTTATTGTTTTCCATAACATAAACTCTTTCAGAATTGTTTATTTTGTGCAAAAGGTCATTTAAATCCATGTTTTTAGACACTACAACTGGTGGAGACATAATATCTTTTATTAACATATTCTCATTAACCTTGGTAATATCATCAAAGGAAACACTACCTATAAGATTCCCATCTTTAACTACTGGATATCCCATATACTTATATTTAAACATCAAATTTATTAAATCTTTAACAGAATCATCTGGAGAAACTGCTACAATATCTTTTGACATAATATCCTTAGCTTTTATTTTGTTGAATACTTCGTAAGAGAGTAATGCATTGTACTCTTGAGAGGCTCCATAGTATATAAATAAAGCTATTAATATCAAAATAATATTTAAGGATATTATACCAAAACCAAGCATAATAAACGAAAGATATTGTCCAATGGTGGATGCAATTTTTGTGGCTTTTAAATAACCTACTTTATGTGAAATCAGAGCTCTAAGTACCCTACCCCCATCCATTGGAAATGCAGGAAGTAAATTAAACAATCCAAGCATAAAATTCAACACGCCAACTGTCATAAATAGGGGATATGTTATGGTACCAATCTTTAAAATATTAAAATCTACAAAAATGGATATTCCATAAAAAATAAAACCCAATATAATACTCACAATAGGTCCAGCTATGGCTATTTTAAATTCTCCTTCTTTTGGAATTTTATCCATCATAGCCATTCCACCAATTGGAAGAAGAAGAATTTTTTCAATATGAACCCCATATTTTTTTGCAATATATGAATGACCTAATTCGTGCAAAACCACCGATGCAAATAGGAATATATATAATATAAATCCACCAATACCCCAAAAATAATATACCAATATCAAAAGTAAAATAAATGTAATGTGGAGTTCTATTGGAATATTCATTATTTTTGCTATTTTAAACGATTGCATGGTTTCTCCTTTTAAAGTGTAATAATAACATTATTATATATTTTTTCATCGTATGTTATGATAATGAATATATATTAGTTATCTTATTTACGTTTTTATTTTTAAATAATATTAAATTTCTATTTTAAGCTATATTTATGAATTTTTTTGAAAAGGTTTATATATATCCATTAATTAAGCATATTTAAAAAATATAAAATATAAATTTTAATGTATAAAATTAAATAATATTAATTAAAACAATAACTATAAATATTTTTAAGTATAATATTAATTTTGAATAAAATTAAGATTTAATAATAAAAAAAGAAGGTGTGTTTTTATGGAAGAAAAAATAACTTTAAGTGTTATTAAAGCAGATGTTGGAGGATTGTGCGGACACACATTGGCACCAGATGAATTGTTGGATACATGTGAATATGTTCTTGAAGAAGCTATCGACGAATTCTTGATTGACTATTATGTAACAAGGTGTGGTGATGATATTGATTTAATCATGACCCATAAGCTTGGAACAGATAATGAAAACATACATGGGTTGGCATGGAAGGCTTTTGAAGAAGCAACAGAAGTTGCAAAGGAATTAAAATTATATGGTGCAGGTCAGGATTTACTTGCAGAGGGGTTTACAGGGAATGTAAAAGGTATGGGTCCTGGATGCGCTGAGATGGAATTTGTTGAACGACCAAGTGAGCCTGTAATAGTATTTTGCTGTGATAAAACAGACCCAACAGCATTCAACATGCCATTCTACAAGATGTTTGCAGACCCCTTTCATACAGCTGGTCTTGTTTATGATAAATCTATGACTGGTGGATTTAAATTCGATGTATTGGACATGTATGGAAATAAACAAATTACCTTAAAAACACCAGAAGAATCCTATTCATTATTAGCATTAATCGGAAACTTAGAAAAATATGCTGTAAAAAGAGTATTTAGAGCAAAAGATAACGAAATTGCAGCAATAGCAAGCTCCGAAAAATTAAATTATATTGCAGGAAAGTATGTTGGTAAAGATGACCCTGTTGCAATTGTAAGGGCTCAAAGTGGTATGCCAGCAGTTGGAGAAGTTTTAGAGGCATTTGCAACACCACATCTTGTTCCTGGATGGATGAGAGGATGCCACTGGGGACCATTAATGCCAGTTGGTGAAGATGACGCAAGACCTTCAAGGTTTGATGGACCTCCAAGAATAATGGCATTAGGATTCCAACTCTCAGAGGGTAGATTGGTAGGACCCAATGACTTATTTGCAGATATTTCATTCAACAATGCAAGACAGAAGGCATTGGATATGGCAGATATGATAAGAAGCATGGGACCATTCCAGCCTCACAGATTGCCAGAAGCTATGATGGAATATACATCCGTTCCACAGATATTGGAGGCATTAAAAGATAGATTTGTAGATACTGAAAAAGTTAAAAAATTGGAAAAAACAAGAGAAAGAGGGGATATGGAATAATTAATAATAAATTATTAATTTATTTTTTTATTTATTTCGAGTGTGTCTAAGATAGGAATTACATACGATATCAAATATTAATAAATATATATACCCAGATAAATTCGAGTAATAGAAGTTAGTTAAGGAAGTATAATTTATCTCTGAATCTGTTTTAAAGCTCCGAAGAAACTATATATTCCTCTTTTTTTATATTCTTTTT
>NZ_WAKW01000035.1 GCF_015523155.1 Methanothermococcus sp. | reverse complement strand
GAGTAATATAGATGCTAAAATTCCCATCAATATATATTCTTTATACGGTATATTTATAAGAATTAATCCCTCTAATATCAATAATATTCTATACATAATAAACACTTAGATTTTTTTATATATATTTTCATCTTTAAATTTTACATCTTTTTAATTTATTTATTACATTTTTCATGCCATCTTTCTTGGATAAATCAACAACCATAATGCCTTTTTTACCCAGCATTTTAATAATTCTCTGTCTATTTAAATAATGGTTATAAATTTCCCTTAATACTTCTTCATCGTATATCGCCTCCCCCCTAATATTAAAAGAGGGCGTATATAAAGCATAAACTACCACCCTAAACCCTTTTTTAGTGAGCATATTTACACTTTTTAAAAGAGGTACAATATTTGAATCTAAATCAGTAAATATCATCACCACCCCAGTTTTCATTTTCATTAAATACCTTGCACATTCAAATATACCTGAACTCCCTTTTTTCTTTCTCGATAAATAGGCGTGTATTATATTGTTACCAATACATTCTTTTTTATTCTCATTGATATTATTATAATTCTTTCTTGGATAACTTAAAGCTGGGATATATTTATCTACTAAAATAGGTTTAATATTTAAAAGCTCTTTCTCAATGTGCTGTTGAAAAATGGTATTTTTAGAAAACCTAATGTTTTTAATTTTCTTTTTATTTATCGGGCTTGATTTCACGATTTTATAATCATCATATAAAAAAAGATAAGTATCATTTTCAGAGCTATTTTTTATGAGATTTAATAATATACCTGTTGCATAATTGATTTTATTTTTATTTTCATCTATGGATATTTTCATACTATATCCTATATCCAAAAGATAATATATATTATAATCTTCCATATGGGTTAGTTTTCTAACTATTGGTAAATCTTTACCAAGCGATTTCCTCCAATCTATTTTCTTAAAATCATCACCAAGTTCGTAAATTTTTAATTCATCGATTTCTGGTTCAACAAAACCACTAATTGTTGATTTTATATGTCCCTCCTGCAATCTATATTTTAATCCCTCAATAGATGGTAAAACATTGAATTTAAATGATTTTAAATAATCTATACAATTTAGTTCTCTTTTATCGTATATCTTGCCAATTATATCAATAATAAATTCCCCTTTTTTATAGGGTAGAATATTTACCAAATACTTAACAGTATTTTTATCGTGTAAATCAGATGACGATGCTCCATAGAGTATATTTGATGAGATTATACCATGCTTTGATTTGAATCTCAAATAAGATTTTGATTTTTTATAAATATTAAATATCATTTTTGTAGGGGTATATTCTTTTAGACTTACATTTTTATCTACCCATATATCTATCTTGAAATCCACTATTTTTTCTGTAAAATATAAATATACAAATATAAAAACTCCCATGAATGTAGCACATATATTATTTAATAAATAACCATTTGCATAGCATATTATCCCAAATATTAACAATATCTTTGAATATAATGTTTTATTCATCAAATCCCCTAAATTTTAAATTTTAAAAGTTAATTAATTTAAAAAATTTACTTAGAATTATTCCCACCTAAATTCACCTTTTGGAACCTCAATCTTATCAAGTATATCTGCCAATATTTCCTCAGCAGGTGTTTCTTCCTCATAATCAAGTATCATTCTATGAGATAAAACTTTAAAAACATTATTCTTAACATCATCAGGTATTACATAAGTTCTATCGTCCAAATAAGCGTTAGCCTTTGCTACTTTCAACAGTTGAATCCCTGCTCTTGTGCTTGCCCCCAATACTATTCTTTTATCATTTCTTGTAGCAACTATAATATCTCGTATGTATTTTAATATAACTTTTGAAACATAAATATTTTTTACAGTATTAAATATATTTTCAAGAGTTTTTTTATCCAGAACGGTATTTATCTGTTCAATATTATTATTATCTCCACTCTTTTTTAAATATAATACCTTTAATTCATCATCCTCGTCCAAATAATCCATATTTAGCTTCATCATAAATCTGTCAAGCTGTGCCGCAGGCAGTGAATATGTTCCCTCAAATTCAATGGGATTTTGAGTGGCAATTACTATGAAAGGTTTTGGTAAGGTATATGTTTTTCCACCCACAGATATGCTATTTTCTTCCATAGCCTCCAATAGTGCAGACTGAGTTTTTGGAGACATTCTATTTATCTCATCCACTAAGACGATATTTGCAAATAACGGTCCAGGAATATATTGAAATTCCCCCGTTTGCATTCTATATATTTCACCACCCGTTATATCTGAGGGTATTAAATCAGGAGTGCCCTGCACCCTTGAGAAATATAGCCCCATACATTTTGAAAATGATTTTGCCAGTGTAGTTTTTGCAAGACCCGGAACACCCTCTAATAGTATATGCCCCTTTGAAATTAAACATACAAATAAATCTCGAATAATATCATCCATCCCAACTATCTCTTTTTTCATCTCATTTTTGATTTTTTCAAATGCCATAATACCATCCTTTTTTATTTATTTCATTTTATCCAATATCTTATATACAATAGTTTTATCCATACCATACTTTTTAATCGTATTATTCAATATCCCCTCAAAATTAATTTTATTGTTATTTTTTTCATTTAAATGTTTTAATAATTTATTATTTCCTATTTTATTTATTAATTTTATATATATGTTATTGGAGCTCTCCACAATAACCGTGATTATTAATATTATTATAGATAAATAACTTAAAAATTTAGGGGTTATATTGTTGTTATTCACAACTATTGTAGCCATGTTTTGTGGATTTACATCGGAGTGATGATATTCATCAAAATATATATATTTATTGCTATAATTGAAGTAATATTTTAAAAATTTTTCATTTGCATTAAATAATCCATTGGTAAGTATGTTAGGGTCAGAAATTAATATTATTTTTCCATCACCATAATCTTTTTTTAATATTAAAGGATATGATTTTTCTTTTCCAGGTTTTGGATATTTACCAATATTGCTTGATTCGCTTGATAATAAATTTATATCTCCTTCTGTACTTCCAGTTATAGCTGTTGGATTTCCCAACAATATATATCCTTGATTGTATAATGCTATTGGTTCTATTATGTCATAAAGTGGCTTATTTGAAAATTTATTGGATATATTCATATATTGTAAAAGATTGTTTCCTTTATTAAAATTATCTGCAATAATAAGGGTATTTCCAGAATAGACATAATTTTTTAGGAATTCTCCATCTTTTTTGGTAAAATCAACATCTGGTGCTATAATGAACATAACAGAATTTTCTTTTATAGATATGTCATTATATGGGTATAATATGGGTTTTATTGTATTATTTTTATGCATTAAAACTAAAAAATTTGAACAACCCAATTCTTTTGTGTTAAATATACTATATGGTTGTGTGGTTTTAATCGTTGGGATTAATAAGGGCATAGATACAAATCCCATTAATAATAACATAAGAATTATGTAATGTTCTAATCTCATAACATCCACCATGAGCTATTAAAATTAAAAAATTAAAAATTATAATAAGAAAAATTATTAAAATTGAGTATAGATGTTTAATATATAAATATATTATTAGGGTATGCTATTTTTAATCGACATTTAACGATTATATATTCATCATAAATCGAAATCATTATATAGTAGTTTAATGATTAATAATTATAAATAAAAAAGGTGATTCTATGAAGTCTGGGGATAAATATATACCTTTAAAGAAATTAAATGAAATAAAAGAATTGGCTCTAAAAAATCCAGAAAAATTTTGGGGGGAACAGGCAAGATGTTTAGATTGGAATAAAACATGGGATAAGGTTTTAGAATGGAAACCACCATATGCAAAATGGTTTGTTAATGGGAGGTTAAATGCCTGTTATAACTGTGTAGATAGACATATATTGACCAGCAAAAGAAATAAAGCCGCTATAATATGGGTAGCTGAAAATGGAGATACTAAAATCATGACATATTATGAACTTTATAGAAAAGTAAATAAATTTGCAAATGTTTTACAGAATTTGGGCGTTGAAACTGGGGATAGGGTGGCAATATATATGCCTATGATACCCGAAGCTGCAATAGCCATGCTTGCATGTGCAAGAATTGGAGCTATACATACAGTTGTTTTCTCAGGATTTTCAGCTGATGCACTTGCAGAACGTATAAACGACGCTCAGGCAAAGGTTTTGATAACCTCAGATTTACTATATAGGCGTGGAAAAAAAATAAATTTAAAAAATATAGTGGATAAAGCACTTCTAAACTGCCCTACCATAAACCATACTGTATATGTAAAAAGAAACAGTGATTTAAAATTAGTTGAAGGTAGGGATTACTCTTGGGAGGAGCTCATGAAGGGGGCAAAGAATTATATAGATCCCATACCTGTGGATTCAAACCATCCATTATTTATATTATATACCAGTGGAACCACAGGAAAACCAAAAGGGGTTGTGCATTCAACGGGAGGCTATATGGTATATACAACAAAAACAATGGAATGGACTTGGGGAGTTAATGATATGGATGTATTTTGGTGCACTGCTGATATTGGATGGATAACAGGTCATAGTTATGTGGTTTATGCTCCTCTTGCATTGGGAACTACTATTGTAATGTACGAGGGTGCCATAGATTATCCAAATCCTGGAAGAATATGGGAAATTATCGAAAACCATGGTGTTACTATATTATATACTGCCCCAACTGCAATAAGAATGCTGATGACATACGGTGAAGAATGGGTAAAAAATCATGATTTATCTACACTCAGGATACTTGGAAGCGTTGGGGAACCCATAAATCCAAGGGCATGGAAATGGTATTATGAAGTTGTAGGGAATAGAAGATGCCCGATATGTGACTGCTATTGGCAAACAGAAACAGGAGGTCATATAATATATCCACCAATAGGTATTCAAAATATTCCATTAAAGCCTGGTTCAGCCACATTTCCGGGTATTGGTATAGATGCAGATATTGTAGATGAGTCGGGAAACTCACTTCCAGCAAATAAAAAAGGACTGCTGATTATTAAAAATCCATGGCCAGGAATGTTGATTGGACTTTGGAAAAACAACAAACGATACGAAGAAGCATATTGGAAAAGAGTACCAAATTGCTACTGTCCATCGGATTATGCCATTAAAGATGAAGATGGTTATTTTTGGATACTTGGAAGAGCAGATGAAGTCTTAAATGTAGCAGGTCATAGAATAGGAACAGCGGAACTTGAACATGTTCTTGTTTCCCATCATGCAGTTGCAGAAGCTGCTGTTATTGGAAAACCAGACGATATTAAGGGAGAAGTTCCCGTGGCGTTTGTTATATTAAATAAAAATTTCCACGATAAAAATAAAAAAGAGTTAAAGGAAGAATTAATAAAATATGTCAAAGAAACCATGGGCCCTATTGCCACACCCCATATGATTTTATTTGTAAATAAACTTCCAAAAACGAGAAGTGGAAAAATTATGAGAAGAGTTCTTAAAAAACTAATAATGAGTGAAGAATTGGGGGATTTATCTACAATAGAAGATAATACCAGTATTGAGGAGGTTAAAAAAGAATTGATGGATTTTGAATATAGGTAAATTATAATATAAAATAAATTATTTCAATTTTAACTTTTAATTTTTATTCTTTTCTATAAACATGTATATATCTAGTTAAACTCTTATGAACGTATAATTTGTATATCTCCTTTAATTTAAGATTTTCCACATTTATCTTTTTTGAAGAGGCAAAAACCATATATCCGCCATTTTTTAAAACATTTCCCAAATTATTTAATATTAACTCAACATCACCCTTTGCAGAAGTTGAAATACCATATGGTGGGTCTGTTATAATTGCATCTATCCTTTTTATATTTAATAGATTTAAATAATTTTTAATATCCTCTGCATCCCATCTCTTAACAGCTATCACTTTATCCATAAGATTATAAGATTTAAGATTTAATATAGTTCCTTCTACCATTCTGTTGTCAATATCACTACCAATTAGCTTACAACCTATAAATCCCCCTTCAATTAAAAATCCCCCAGTTCCACAGAATGGGTCAAGTAGAATATTGCCCTCTTTTAATCTTGCTAAATTTACCATACATCTTGCAAGCTTTGGAATTATACATCCTGGATGAAAGTAAGCTCTTAAATGGGGTCTGTTTTTTTGAAAATAAGATTTATCTCTTTTTTCCACCGATAACACTAAATATATCCTGTCTTTTAATAATACCACCTTTACAACCTTTGATGGATTTTTAAGATTTACCTTTGCACAAGTCTTTTCTTTTATTATTTTTCCTATATTTCTTTCAACAACCATAGAATCTATTTTTATATTCTTTTCTTTTTCTTTTTTATCTATTTTTTCTTCGTATCCAATTCCCTTTGGAATTTTTAGAGCCCTGACTGCAAAAGTGTCTTTTGTCCCTATATTTAATATATTATTTAAAGGCAAGTTCATCAACTTTTTATAAAATACATTGAGAGTTTGTGGACTATATTTTATATATTTCATTTCAAAAACAATTAAATGACCTTCATTTATATATGCACTTCTTTTTATCATGTTTTTT
>NZ_WAKW01000034.1 GCF_015523155.1 Methanothermococcus sp. | reverse complement strand
TTTTTATTATTTAATCTGGTGATATATATGATTTTTGCCGTTAGAACCACAACTGGCCAGGAAAAAAATGTTGCAGAGTTTTTAGCCTCAAAGGCTGAAAAAGAAAATATTGAAATATATTCAATATTGGCAACAGAAGATTTAAAAGGATATATTCTTATAGAGGCTCCAAATAAAGGGGCAGTTGAAGATTTGGTAAGAAAAACATTTAAAGTAAAGGGCATAGTCCCAGGTGAAACTTCAATAGATGAATTGGAACACCTATTGACTCCAACAAAGATTATAGAAAACATCGACAAAGGGGATATAGTAGAATTGGTTGCAGGACCATTTAAGGGAGAAAAAGCCAGAGTCACAAGAGTAGATAAGCACAAAGAGGAAATAACATTGGAGTTAATGGAGGCTGCAGTGCCTATTCCGATAACAGTTGGAATTGAACAGGTTAAAATCGTATCCAAAAACAAATAATAATAGTTTAGATTAATTATAATATATAGAAAAATATATAAAACATATATAACTTTATTTTACATTTTCAAGACATAGTAAGTTTTAAATAAGGATATGGATAATATGATTAAAAAGTTAAATATAAGTTTTAGTTTATAAACACGATGTAAATTGAGGTGAATATAATGGCTACTGAGATAGTTGAAATATTGGTAACAGGCGGAAAGGCAACAGCAGGACCACCATTGGGTCCAGCAATTGGGCCACTTGGTGTAAATATTATGAATGTTGTTAAGGAAATAAACAATAAAACAAAAGATTATGAAGGAATGAGCGTTCCAGTAAAAGTAATTGTAAATACAGACGATAAATCCTTTGAAGTAGAAGTAGGTATTCCACCAACATCAGCTCTCATAAAAAAAGAGTTAGGACTTGATAAAGGCTCAACAGAACCAAAACATAAAATAGTGGGTAATCTCTCAATGGAGCAGGCAGTGAAAATTGCAAAAATGAAAAGAGAATCTATGCTTTCATATACCTTAAAAAATGCTACAAAAGAAGTGGTAGGGACCTGCGTTTCATTAGGTGTAACTGTTGATGGTAAAGACCCCAAAGAAGTTCATAAATTAATCGATAACGGAGAATACGACGAATACTTTAATGAATAAACAAAAAAATGTAAAAATGATAAAATAAAATTATTATATATTATTTTTTAATTATTTAATTTTTCTTTTAACTTATTGTTTTTATTTTTTAATTCTTTTTAATACTTGATAGAGCCTCTACAAATCCATCGATATGTTCCTTTTGTATATGGGGCATTAATACTATTCTGAGGGCACCTACACATTTGCATATTGATACATACCATCCTACTTCACGAAGTTTTAAACATGTTTTTAATGGTGTTTCATCCCTTAAAGCTACAATATTAAGAATAGGGTCTATTACTGGTTTAAATCCATACTCCTTAGCTTTTTTTATTAAATAATAAGTATTATCCATACATTCGGATACTATATTTTTGTATCCCTCTTCCCCTAAAAGTTTCATTACGCCCCATGTGGATGCCACACCAATACCTGTTCTTGTTCCAATTAATGTTGACTGATGAGTGTCTGTTAAATATGGGGCTTCAACATCTAAATATTTTTTAAATGAAATGTCCCTAAATAGTATCCCGCCAGCAGGAATTGGTGCAAGTCCCATTTTGTGCGGGTCTATTGTAATGGATGATACGGCATTTAATGAAAAATCGAATTCATAGTTGTAGTTGTCCAATTTATATTTATCCTCTAAAAATGGTATTACAAAACCACCAAATGCGGCATCTACATGGAGATATATGTTATTTTCCTCAGCCAGTTTTGAAATTTCCTTTATGTTGTCAATGGTTCCCAGTTCTGTGCATCCAGCTATGCTAACTATTGCATCTATCCTGTTTTTACTATCTTCAATATAATCTTTAATATATTTTACATCCATAGTGTAGTAATTGGTTAATGGGGGATTTATATACTGTAAATCCATCATTTCTCTTGCTTTTTCAAATGAGAAGTGTGCAGTTTCAGGAAGTATTACAGTAGTGGATTTATTGCCTTTTTTTCTTGAAATATTTTTTATGGTTCTCATGGCGGTAATATTTGCCTCTGTTCCACCGGATATTATACATCCAAATGGATTGTTGTTATTTAAAAAATTCCCCATCATTTGTATTACTTCGTTTTCTAATTTTTTTGTTCCCTTAAATAGTCCAGGGTCTCCTAAGTTGGTTTCAAAGAACATTTCACTTATTTTTCTTGAAATGGGATGGGGTTTTGTGCACATAGAACCTAATATCCTGCCGTCCTCATATTTTAAATCCATTTCCCGATATTTTTTCAATGCATCCAAAACCTCTTTTTCATTCATGGTCATGTTTTTGCCTTTTTAATTTTTCTAAAAAATGGATGTAATAGTAGTTATAAAAAAATTAATATATTTTCAATTAATTAATTTAATAATTTATAATTTAGTAGTTATAGCTTAATAATTAATAATTCTTTTCGAATTCAATCATGGCACTTAATACCTTTTCATCGTCAAATGGTTTTCCTTGAATCTGCAATCCAACTGGGGTGCCGTTTATATCTCCACATTTAACAACTCCTGCACATATTCCACAAATATTTGTAGGAACTGTCAAAACATCGTATGCATACATTTCCATTGGAGTGAGCTCTTCCCCTATTTTATGTGGGAGTTTTGGAACAGTTGGTGATGCAATAACATCAACTTCCTTAAAGAGCTTTAACATTTCCATTTTCATTAATCTTCTAGCCTGCAATGCCTTTTTGTAGTATTTTCCGCTGAATTCTTTTTCACTTATGTGTTTTCCAATTAGGATTCTTCTTAAAACTTCCTCACCGCATACCTCTTCTATTGGATATCCGTATCTTCTTCCATCGTACTTTCTTGTTGCTGAGAAGAACTCCACATAGTTTATTAGGTAGTATGTAGGAAGTGCCAAATCGGTATATTTATAGCTTAATTCCACAATTTTGCATCCAAGGTCTTTAAATACTTCAATACCTTCTTCAATTTTATTTCTTATTTTTTCGTCGCTAACTTCCATAAATTCCTTTATAATTCCGATTTTATAATTTTCTACATCTTTCTTCTCGAATTTTGGAGTATCCACTGTTGTGCTGTCTGAAATATCCAATCCTTTAATCACATTTGTTAAAACAAGGGCATCCTCTGCATTTTTTGTTAAAGGTCCAATCTGGTCAAAACTCATGGCAAGGTCGCATAATCCCTGTCTGCTAACTACACCATAGGATGGTTTAAATCCAACAACACCACAGTGAGATGCAGGGTTTCTTATACTTCCCCCGGTATCGCTTCCAAGTGCCATGTCGCATAAATCAGCAGCCACTGCGGCAGCACTTCCTGAGCTACTACCTCCTGGAATTCTACCTTCTGCATTTGGGTTTTTTGTAACTCCATAATATGATGTTTCACCACTGCTTCCACATGCAAATTCATCCATATTGGTCATTCCAATTACAAGCCCCCCCTGTGATTTTATCTTTTTAATCACCGTGGCATCGTAGGAGCTCACATAGTTTTCAAGAGTTTTTGAGGCACAGGATATTGTGTATCCCTTAACATTTATATTTGATTTAACAGCAATTAATTTTCCATAAAGTGGTTTGTTTTTTAATTTCTCATTTTTTTCCAATTCTTCCGCTTCTTTTAAAACTCTCTCCTTATCAATTTGTATGTATGCATTTATGTCTGATTTTTCGATTTTTTCAAGATACTCATGAGCTCTATCAACAATTGTCATCCTTTTATCACCATAAACTCCAATTTTAAATTATACAAATTTATATATTATCCATTATCATAATATAATTATTATAAATTATGGTATAATAAAAAATAAGATTAAGAATATATAAAAATATCCATCCATTTGAAGCATAAAAAACATTACATAAAAAAGAAATTATAAAAATAGATTGTAAATAAATTAAAATAAAATAAATACATTTAATTTTTAAAATACAATAATATAAAAATAGTAGTGTATGAAAATATGGGGTGAGTAATATATGATTTTAAGTGCTATAATACATAAAGAAGATGATATGTATGTTGCAGAATGTCCAGAAGTGGGGACAGTTAGTCAGGGGTCTTCAATTGAAGAAGCATTGGCAAATTTAAAAGAGGCTACTGAACTTTATTTAGAAGAATTTCCAATTAAAGATAAAAAACAGCTAATTTTAACAACAACATTTGGGGTTTATACCCAAGGGGATAAAATTGCCAAAGTATAGATATATATTTGGAAAAACAGTAATTAAAATTTGTGTAATAAGTATGGTTTTAAAATATCTGGAATAAAAGGGAGCCATGTTAGATTATCAAAGGAAACGTCAACTGGAAAAATTGGAACTGTTGTTCCTCTACATAATCACTTAAAAATTGGAACCTTGAAAGGTATATTAAAACTTGCTAAAGTAGATTTTAATGAATTTGTTAAATATTTGTAATTTATTATTTATTTTTTTACTGGTTAAATTTTAACACATAATAGTTCTTACACTTTAGTGATAAATTATGCCAAATATTACTTTAAAAAAATTAAGAAAATAGGAGCTCACAAAATTATAATCTGGTGCGTAATTATATATTTTGCAAGACTGCAATTGTTATTTTAATTAATCTTATTCATCAGAATATTTTTTATCGTATTTATCAATATTTTTACTTGCAATACTTGTAATATAGGCATTTAATCCTCCTGCAAGTGCTACAATTTTTCTATCGTCGTGGAATATTTTATCGCTGTATCTTTTTTCGTCGTCTCTCGCTTCCATAGCATATTTAATAACTTTGTTTTTTAAATATTCTGCATGATCGTCGATATAGTGTGTAGATATGTTTCCATTTATAAAATCTGATTCTTCCATAACCGCCCTGTGGAATGGAATGTTAGTGGTTATACCGATAATCATATATTCAGATAATGCCCTTCTCATTCTTGCTATTGCCTCGTTTCTATCTCTTCCATAGGCTATAAGTTTGGCTATAAGGGAATCGTAATATGGAGGTATTTCTGCACCACCATAAACTCCGCTATCCAACCTTATTCCAGGACCACCCGGTGACCTGTAATGTTTTATTTTTCCAGGAGATGGTATAAAGTCATTTACTGCATCCTCTGCGTTTATTCTACATTCTATGGCATGACCTCTAATTTCTACATCCTCCTGTGTGAAGGAAAGTTTCTCCCCTGCTGCTGTTTTTATCTGCTCTTTTACAATATCGCACCCTGTAATGATTTCGGTGATTGGGTGCTCCACCTGAACTCTCGTGTTCATCTCTAAGAAATAGAATTCTCCATTGCTGTATAAGAATTCCACAGTTCCAGCACTGTAATAATTAATTGCCTTTGCAGCTTTTACTGCGGCTTCTCCCATCTTTGCTCTTAATTCTTCTGTCATTATTGGGGCAGGGGCTTCTTCAATTAATTTTTGGTGTCTTCTTTGAACTGAACACTCTCTATCTCCTAAATGAACCGCATTTCCATATTTATCCGCTAAAATCTGGATTTCAATATGCCTTGGTTTTTCCAAGTATTTTTCAATAAACACTGTGGAATCTCCAAATGCACTTTGGGCTATTGACTTTGTGGATTCAATAGTTTCTATGAGTTCCTGTCTATTGTATGCTACACCCATACCCATACCTCCACCACCAGCGGAGGCTTTGATTATGACAGGGTAACCTATTTCCTCTGCAACTTCTATTACTTCATGGGGGTCTTCTATTGGGTCTTCCCTACCTGGTAAAACCGGAACACCAGCCTCTTTCATTATTCTCTTTGCATTTATTTTACTACCCATGGATTCTATTGCCTCAACAGGGGGTCCTATGAACACGATATCTCTCTCTTCACAAGCCTTGGCAAATTTTGGGTTTTCTGATAAAAATCCATATCCTGGGTGTATAGCATCTGCTCCAGTTTTTTCTGCAACGGTTATTATTCTATCTATATTCAAATAACTCTTTGAAGCCTGTGGTGGTCCTATACAATAACATTCATCGGCAAGGGTGGTATATAGTGAATGTTCATCAGCCTCGGAATATACTGCAACAGTTTTTATTCCTAGTTCCTGACATGCTCTTATAATCCTAACAGCAATTTCGCCTCTATTGGCTATTAATACTTTTTTAAACATGATAATCCCCATGCTTTATTTTTTATATTTTATTTATAAAATAGAATAATGGATATTTAATTAATGAATATTTAATAAATAGATAGTTAGTTTAGAATTTTTAGTTATTTATCTATTTAATTATCATAAGTATGTCGCCCACATTGACGGACTGCCCTTCATGAACGATTATTTTTTCAACCTTTCCATCTACTGGACTTTCAACAGGGTTTTCCATCTTCATGGCTTCCAATATAACAATTACATCGCCCTGTTTTACTTCATCCCCTTCTTTAACTTTTATTTTAGTAATCATCCCTCTAAATGGAGATGTTATTGCCCCTTCTGTTTCTGCGGTGAATTTCTCTTTTTTCTTCTTCATTTCAGTTCCGTATTTTGGGTTAATTTTAACTTCGTATGCTTCTCCATCAACTTCAATAATATATTCCGTTGGAATTTCCATGAATTTGGAAATTTCTTTTTCCTCAGGTATTACCTCAGCTTCCAATTCTCCCCTTAGGAACTTAACTGCAACCTGTGGGTAAAGTGCATAGGTCAATATATCCTCTTCTTTTGACACTATACCTTTTTTCTCAGCCTCTTCTTTTACCTTTTCATATTCTGGCTTTAACAAATCAGCGGGTCTACATGTAATAGGTTTTTCGCCATCTTGAAGGACTCTCTTCATGAGCTCCTTACTAATTGGAGCAGGTGGTTTTCCATAAAGCCCCTTCACATAATTTGCAACTTCGTTTGTAATTATTTTGTATCTTTCTTCCGTTAAAACATTCATTACAGCCTGGGTTCCTACAATCTGAGATGATGGAGTTACCAGCGGCGGATATCCTAAATCTTTTCTAACATTTGGAATTTCTTTAAGCACATCTTCAAATTTATCCAGAGCACCCTGTTCTTTCAACTGTGAAACAAGGTTTGAAAGCATACCTCCGGGAACTTGATATAATAAAATTCTTGTATCTACCCTTTCAGAGATTGGATTTATTAAATACTTGTATTTTTCTCTGATTTTATCAAAGTAGTCTCTAATTTCATTTAATAATTCCATGTCCAATTTTGTATCAAATTTGGTTCCTTTTAATGCTGCCACAATACTTTCAACGGGTGGTTGTGCTGTTCCCATTGATAACGGGGACATTGCACAATCTAACACATCAACACCAGCTTCAATTGCTGCTAAATATGTGAGTGGGGCAATTCCACTTGTGCAATGGCTGTGAAGGTTTATTTGTATTGAAACTTCCTCTTTTAATCTATTTATAAGTATTTTTGATTCATAAGGTTTTAGAAGACCCGCCATATCTTTTATTGCAACGGAATCACATCCAAGTTCTTCAAACTCTTTTGCAAGATTTACAAACTGTTCTATCGTATGAACAGGACTTGTGGTATAGCATATTGCACCCTGAACATGAGCTCCGCATTTTTTTGCAACCTTTATTGGAACTTTTACATTTCTTATATCGTTTAGTGCATCGAATATTCTAAATATCTCTATTCCATTTTCATAGGATTTTTGAACGAATTTCTCTACAATATCGTCTGGATAGTGCCTATATCCTACTAAGTTTTGACCTCTTAAAAGCATCTGTAAGGGAGTGTTCTGAATTCGCTTTCTTAGCGATTTCAATCGTTCCCATGGGTCTTCATTTAAATATCTAATACAGGCGTCAAATGTGGCTCCGCCCCATACTTCCATTGAAAAAAAGCCCACTTCGTCCATTTTTTCTGCAATTGGTATCATATCCTCAGTTCTTAACCTTGTAGCCATTAATGACTGATGTGCATCTCTAAAAGTAGTGTCTGTTATTTTTACCATGTTATCCCTCTTATGTTTATAAAAAAGTATATAAATATAATCAATAAAAATGAAGTAAATCCTAAATAATAACCTATAATAATTTTTATTTTTTCTTATGTAATTATATATCTATCATATTTATATTTTTTCAAAATAGCTATGGATAAAGAAAGAAGTTATAGATATAAAGTGAATATAAGTTAGATTAAGTGTATAATAGTTTTTTATATATTATTATTCGAACATATAATTTACTTTACTAAAATGTGGGACTATGATTGATATAAAAGAGTTAAAAAAATACTGTAATCCATCTTATTTAACCATTAGAAATGACAAACTAATAATAAACAATAAACGATTAGCAAGATTATCCAAAGATAAGATAAAAAAAATAGAAAAGGAATTTGGAATCCCCGTGGTTTATTCAAGAAGCTATGAAGATATATCTCAAAAGATGGGAAGATATATCTCAAAACATAAGATAATAAGTCCCAGAGACAAAATAATTGTGGGATTAAGTGGTGGAAAAGACAGTTTAGCATTACTGCATCTTTTAGAACCATACAGGAGAAGATACGGAATAGAAATTTACGCCATTACAATTGATTTAAACATAAGTAATATTCGACCTTGGAGCTCAGACAACAAAAACATGGATGTTATAAAAAAACACTGTGAAAATCTAAATATCCCTAACAAAATTATAAGTTTTGATAAAGATGTTGTCCAGATGTCCAAGATTTTATCGGAAAACACAAAAGGTATTGAATATTCCCCATGCTTTTCCTGTTCTATTGTAAGAAGATATATTCTAACAAATTTTGCCATGGAGTTGCTGGAAAATGAAAATGCAAATAATAAAAATATAAATAATAATGACATAAGCAAAATAAAAATATGTCTCGGTCATACATTGGAAGATAATTCCGACACAATATTGGCAAATATCCTTAAAGGAGATGTAATAAAAACATTGGAACCTTTAAAGAAGTTTGATGAAACGGTGTTTGATTTCAAAGAGTTTAAACTTAAATTACAGAAAAGCACAATTATTAGACCGTTGTTGAGTGTATCTGAAAAAGATATTGTAAAGGCACTTAATGAATGTAATGTGGGTTATTATAAAGATAAAGATGAATGCCCATACAGCAGAAATAAGGGAGACAGTATAAGAAAAAAAAGCCATGAAGTTCTTAATTATCTTGAAAAAGATGTTGAAAATATAAGAGAAATGGTTGTTTCATCCATTTCAAAATCCATAGAATTTTATGGGAGAAAATAAATTATACCAAAAATATTATATATATTAAAAAATTAATTTAAATGAAAATTAATTAAATAATAAGTGGAAACATCGGTTTTCATTACCTTGTTCCGTAGTTTTGACAGTAAGATTTAAATAAATATATATCACTTTTATAAAAAAATTAGAATATTATATCAAAATAATAAATAAAAAAATAATAAACAATAACAAAAATAATTATAAGAGTAAATAATAGGTGATAACATGGATATTAAATTAAAAGTTGAGGAAAAAGATGTATCAAAAGCTATTTTAAACTCCGCATTCAAAATGTGGATGGATATACTTGAAGTCGATGTTGTTATCGTTGGAGCAGGACCTAGTGGACTAACAGCTGCAAAATACTTGGCAAAGGAAGGTGTAAAAGTTTTAGTGTTAGAAAGACACCTATCATTTGGAGGAGGAACATGGGGCGGAGGTATGGGATTCCCATACATTACAGTTCAAAAACCTGCTGATGAGATACTAAGAGAAGCAGGTATTAAATTAGAAGAAGCAGATGGTGGATTGTATGTTGCAGATTCCGTTGAAGTTCCAGCAAAATTAGGAGTTGGAGCAATAGATGCGGGAGCAAAAATTTTAACGGGTATAATAGTAGAAGATTTAATATTAAAAGAAAATAAGGTTTCAGGGGTTGTAATTAACTCCTATGCCATCGAAAAAGCAGGTTTCCATATTGACCCATTAACAATAAATGCAAAGTATGTAGTTGATGCAACAGGTCATGAAGCATCCGTTACAAATACCCTTGCTAGAAAAAATAAGGAATTGAATATTGAAGTTCCAGGAGAAAAGTCATTATGGGCAGAAAAGGGAGAAAATTCACTTTTAAGGAACACAAGAGAGATATTCCCAGGATTATTCGTTTGTGGAATGGCTTCAAATGCTGCTCATGGTTCATATAGGATGGGAGCAGTATTTGGAGGGATGTATCTTTCAGGTAAAAAAGTTGCTGAATTGATACTGGAAAAATTAAAAAATGAAAAATGAATAAATAATGAAATTTATTTTGCTTTTATTTTATATTTTTTATATTTTTATTGTAATTTACAACTAAATTATGTGAAAATAATGGTTAAAATTAGAAAATTAAGGGAAAAGGATATAGATAGAATAATTGAAATAGAAAAGGAATCTTTTGAATATAACTACCCGCCCCTATTGATAAGACAATTATATATATCTTTTCCAGACGGATTTTTGGTGGCAGAGGATACTCATAACGGAAATATAATTGGATATGTTATAGCAGTAATGGAGTGGGGAAATGGACATATTGTTTCTATTGCAGTAGATAAAAGCCATAGAGACAAAGGTATAGGAACTCTTTTATTAAACGCCGTAGAGGAATATTTATTTACAAAATGCAATGCAAAATATATTGTCCTTGAAGTAAGGTTCAACAACATAAATGCAAGAAAATTTTATTACAGAAGAGGATACAACGATAAAAGATTGCTACCAAAATATTATGATGATGGTTCAGATGCCATATTGATGGTGAAAAAAAATCCATATCTTGAATTCAACAATCACCCCATTACTGTTGCCATGTGGTAAAATGAAAAAAATAACTATTTATTCACCTAATTATTACACCTATGGTGCAATGCTTATTGGTGGAGTGTTAAAAGAGAAATTTAAAAATAAATATGATATTAAATTAGTTAAAACTCTTAATAAAACTAGTATAAACCTATTTTTAAAATCCGATTTTGTTCTTTTAAGTTTATACTCGACCTTACATATTATAGACGAAAACTTAAAAAAAGTTATAGAGCTCCTACAAAACAGTAAAAATAACAATAGAAAAAAAACAAAAATATTCGTTGGCGGTCCAGTATCTGCCTATCCTGAGATTGTATTAAATGAATTAAATGTTGATGGAGTTATATTAGGAGAGGGAGAGATAATTACCCCGAATATAATAGAAGGAGATAAAGAAGGGCTTGCATACTTAGAAAATGGAGATATAGTAATAAATAAACCAAAATCAAAACCAAAACTTGATTTTTCAAAACCACTAATACCAAAGGATATAGGAGCTCAGAGCATAAGGGGTGCAAATGTATATATTGAAACCCATAGGGGATGCATAGGAAACTGCACATTTTGCCAAGTTCCAAAGTTTTTTGGAAAGGACATAAGGAGCAAGCCTTTGGAATTGGTTTTAGAGGAAGTGAGAGAATTTAAAAAGAAAGGCGTTAAAAGAATAGCCATAAGTGGCGGAACAGGAAGTTTATACAACTTTAAAAAAGAAGTAAATAAATCCATGTTCATTGAACTTTTGAAGAATGTTTCAAAGATAATTGGAAATAAAAACCTATCCGTACCAGATATGAGGGTGGATTATGTTGATGAAGACACTTTAAATGCCGTTAAAAAATACACAATTGGGTGGGTATTTTATGGCATAGAAAGCGGAAGTGACAAAATATTAAAATCCATGAAAAAGGGAACAAATCGAGAAAAAAATCTTAATGCCATAAATTTGGCAAAAGAGTGTGGCGTGAAGGTTGGAGGAAGTTTTATCGTTGGATATCCTGAGGAAAAGGAAGTGGATTATTTACTCACGAAGGATTTTATTGTTGATGCCGAGCTCGACGATGTTTTTGTATCCATTGCAGAGCCAATACCAAAAACTGAACTGTGCGATTTAATTTTAAATACCCCCATTGACAAAAATCCAACATTTAAAACCCATTTAGGAATATATAAAAGATTGAATTTAACGGAAAGTGAAGCACGATGTTTTGATTTAATGCTTCACGCTGAAAATTGGAAATCAAATCCAAATATTTTGACAAAACAGTTGTATTCAATATATTTAAATGAGGCAAAAACACAGGGCAAAGATATAAGGAATATAACAAATTTAATATTTAAATATAAAAAGTTTTTAATAGGATAAGGCATGTTATTTATTTTCTTATATCCATACTTTTTTATTTAATTATTTATTTTAAAAACAATATTAATTATAGAGTAATAGGAATTATTTTGGTGATTGAATAAAACTCTTCGAGTTTTATAGCTCACCTTCATTTCATTCAGGTGATTGAATAAAACTCTTCGAGTTTTATAGCTCACCTTCACTATGTTCAGGTGATATTATGAAAAAAAGAATAGAAGCAAACCCATTTAGAAAGATACCTACAATATTATATCCAGATGAGCTCATGGATAAGGCACACAACAGGGCTGAAAAAGTTGCAGGTGAGCTCCGAAAAACCACCCGTGGAGAGAGTTTGTATAAATCAAGAATAATTGAAGAACACAAGGTAAGAACAACCACCTCAGTTATAGGGGATTATTTAGCAAACATCATAGCAAAAACTCCATCAGTAGATAATTTAAATCCATTTTATAGAGAGATACTTGAAATTTTGATAGACACCGATGAATTTAAAAAATCTCTCGGAGCTCTACAATGGGCTTCTGAATTTATCAAGAAACTTGGAAATACATATGCAAGGAAGATAAGGAGGGCAAGAACTGCTCAGCAAACTTCAATCATAAGAAAGGAATTTTTAGGAAGGACTTCGTCAGTTTTAAAGCAAATATACCCTAATTTAGCATGTATTGCTGTTGCAAGGGAAAAATTAAAGAACATTCCAACTGTAAAAGATATTCCAACCGTTGTAATAGCAGGATATCCAAATGTTGGTAAATCCACCTTATTGAAAAAATTAACAAATGCAGAGCCGGAGGTAAATGCCTATCCATTTACAACAAAAGGATTAAATGTTGGATATTCTGACTATGGAATTCAGTTCGTAGATACACCAGGTGTTTTGGATAGACCCATTTATGAAAGAAATGATATAGAGCTCCACGCAGTTGTGGCTTTGAACTATCTTGCTGATTCAATAGTATATATAATAGACCCAACAGAATATTGCGGTTATACTGTTGAAGAACAGCTGAATCTATTGAATGAAATTGAAAAAACCTTTAAAGTGCCAATAATTGTGGCAATAAATAAAATTGATGTTGAAGGTTACGAGAAAAACCTTGAAAAAATAGAGGATTTTTTAAAGGATAAAAACATGGATGTTTTAAAAATATCTACTGAAAAAGGCATTAATTTAAATGAGTTAAAAAAGAAGATTATGAAAATGATGGCTGAATAATGAAAATAAAAATAAATATAAAATTATATATTTAAATTACATATTCAGCTTTTTTACCATTATTTTTTTAACAATATCGTTTATAAACATCCAAACTGTCGCATATATCCAAATAAATATTGCCCACTTCCACCCTATTGGAGTTATAAATATGCCATACACTGCAATGAGCGTCCCAATAATATTTGTAAGCATTATTCCCCAAAACAGTATTGGACTAGGGTAGGGTTTTGACCATAGCCAATCCTTTGTTCTTGTAACAAATATAGTAGAATGGCCTTCAATTATAAGTTTTAAGAATATGAATGTCTGAATAAACCCATATTGACCAGGATATAGCATCTCTACAATGTAATATATTAAGAATGAGCTCGCCAATCCGGCCAATCCAAGAACTGTGGATATGGGCAGTATTTTTTTCATCTCCCATACAACAGGTTTTTTTTGCTCAATTACATTATCATAGGCGATTGCAAGTATTGGCACATCATTTAAAAGTGCTAAAAGAACTACCATCAATGCAGTAATGGGATAGAAATTAAACACAAGTATTGATAAAGTCATAAAAAACAAAATTCTTATGGTTTCAGCTATTCTGTATGTTATATAAGATTCCATCCTTTGAAATATTCTTCTTGCCTCAGTAATAGCGTCTGCGATTACCGATATACCAGGAGATAGAAGCACTATATCTGCGGCAGCTCTTGCAGCATCCGTTGCTCCAGCCACAGCTATACCACAGTCTGCTTTTTTAAGTGCTGGTGCATCATTTACCCCATCTCCCGTCATACCAACAAAATGTCCCTTTTTTTGAAGAATATCTACTATTTTATATTTATGCTCTGGATATACCTCAGAAAAGCCATCTGCCTCCTCCACCAATTTTTCCATTTCTGATTCTTTTTTCATCTTTAGAAGTTCAGTCATGGAAACTATATTATTCCCTATACCAAGCATTCTTGCTATATTCTTTGCTATGGCTATATGGTCTCCTGTAACCATTTTAACAAATACACCTAATTTTTTTATACATGAAATTGCCTCTGGTGCATCCTCTCTTGGTGGGTCATACAATGGTATAATGCCTACAAATTCCCATCCATTGCCTCTATTAACAGCTACACCCAACGCCCTATATCCTTGTTCTGCCAATCTATCTATAACTTTTGACACTTCAATTTTTGTGCTATCATCTAAATTGCATAAATCAGCTATCACTTGTGGAGCTCCCTTGGCAGTTTTAAATGATTCTTTACCCGATGATACAGTAGCCTCAGTTCTTTTTATAACTGGGTCAAAAGGAACAAAATTTAATAATTTGTATTTTTTTAGTTTATCAAAAATACCAAGTTTTTTAGCCTCATTTAATATCGCAATATCTATGGCATCGGCATCGGAATCTTCATATCTTGAAGCCAATACTGCATAGGTTATTACATCCTCTTTTTTAAAACTATTAAATGGAACAACCTCCCCACAAACCAGTTGATTTTTTGTAAGGGTTCCTGTTTTATCGGAACATAATATATCCACACCTGCGAGCTCCTCTATGGATACCAATTTTGTTACAACTGCCTGTTTTTTTGCAAGATTTAGAGCTCCAATTGCCATAGTAATAGAAAGCACTGCGGGCATAGCTGCGGGTATGGAAGCCACTGCAAGCACCAATGCAAACCTTAATGTTTCAATTAAACTCTCATGCCTATATATTGAAACTGCAAATATGATGGCAATTAGAATTATTGCAAGTATTATTAAATAATTTCCCACAGTAATTATCATCTTTTGGAATGAACTAATGGTTTTTGCAGTTTCTACCAATTTTACTGTTTTTCCAAAATAGGTATTTATTCCAGTAGCTTTTACAACTCCAATAACCTCCCCTCTTTTTATTATTGAACCCGAATACAATTCATCCCCAATATGTTTAGACACAGGTAATGATTCCCCAGTAAGTGCAGATTCATCCACAGAAACATAATCTCCATCCACTATAATCATATCTGCTGGTACAATATCCCCTATCTTTACTCTTACAATATCTCCTGGCACAAGGTATTTTGCAGGTATGGTTTTCCAATTACCATCCCTTAAAATCTTTGCTTTCAATGCCATTTTTTGTTTTAAAGCCTCTACTACATTTTCTGCTTTATGTTCCTCCCAAAAACCAACAACACCATTAACGATAAGAAGTACCATAATCATACCAAAATCTGCCCAGTCCTTAACTAATGCAGATAAAATAGCCGCTATTTCAATCATCCAAGATATTGGACCCCAAAAATAAGATAAAAATTTTATAATTGGATTTACTTTTTTTTCACCAATCTCATTATATCCATATTTTTCAAGCCGTTTTTTAGCTTCTTCTGATGATAAGCCGTTTTTAAAAGATGTATTATATGTAGTCATGATAGAATTTAATTTATTTGAATCCCCAGTATGTTCTTTTTTATTATCAATATTATTCTCCACAATTTCACCTCATATTATAACTTTATAAATTTATTATATAATATTTAAATTTTATAAACTTATATAGTTATCACTGTTATTAGGGACAATATATTATAATATTTAAATCTATAAATATAAATTAAAAAAAAGAAAAAAATAAAAAAACTTATTTAATAGGGACGAACATGGAACCTCTTGTAGCTCCCATACCTGGGGAACCGTGCTGAACAATTTTTCTTGTTGGTGCGAATTCTCCGAGGTATCTTCCAATAGCTTCTTCAACTATTTTTACTTCTTGGAACTCTTTACCGTTGTAGATTCCAAAGGTCAATCCAACCATATCGGGAGTAATCACAAAGTCCCTACAATGTGTCCTAATTACTCTTGGTTCTTTTCCTCTGTTTAATAATCTTCTTGCCTTTTTAATTTTTATTACCAATTTTCTCTGTTTAGGTGCAATCCCTCTCATCATACTTCTTCTCTGTCTTGCAGGAATTAATTCCATGAACTTCTTCATGGGCATTTCTTGGAGCTCCTCTAATGTATATCCTTTGTATTTAAACTCCAATCTTCTTCTTGGTGCCACTTTTTTTGTTTTAGATTTCCTTCTAGACTTTCCTTTACCGCTAAATTTTTTTTGTCTAGCCATCTTTTCACCCATCTTACATTCTTCATCATAAAATTATATTTCAAACCATGTTTTATTTATCTTTTTCCTGTTCTTCTTGCAGCTATATGTCCTACTTTTCTACCAGGAGATGTTTTTCTTGAAATTGTTGTAGGTTTTCCTGTGTGCTGGTGCCTTCCACCACCGAATGGGTGATCCACAACGTTCATTGCCACACCCCTAACTTTTGGCCAGATACTTGCCTTAGCCTTCATAGCATGGTATTTCTTACCTGCTTTTGTGATAGGCTTTTCTTTTCTACCTCCACCTGCAACTACACCAATTGTTGCCCTACACATTGGATTCAATGTTTTTATAAATCCTGATGGTAATTTTACGATTGTTTTACCAACATCATGTGCAATAATGTGTGCGTAGCATCCACCAGACCTTACAAGTTTTCCCCCGTCTCCAGGGATTGTTTCAATGTTATAAACTGGTATACCTTCTGGTATTTCGCCCAATGGCAAAACATTTCCAGGTTTTATTTCCGCACTTATACCACATTCAATTTCTTCATTGATTCTCATTCCCTCTGGAACCAATATTAATCTTTCTTCTCCATTTTCAAATCTTACCTTAGCTACTGGGGCACTTCTTCCAGGGTCGTGAAGTATATCTACAATTGTTCCAAGGACTTTGTCCTTTTTCTCCATCTCATCAAATTTTCTATATTTTACTTCTCCTTTTCTCTTATGGGTTGGTGAGGTATATCTTGGAGTTCCCCTACCTCTATTTTGGGACATTAGTCTTTTACCCATTATATCACCTATGAGCTCCTGTTTTAAGTAAATTATTCCTCAATAATTAATTAAGTTATTTCCCCTAATATCATTTAAATCATGAATAAACTGTTATTTTCGATGCAATATCCTGTGGATTTAGTAAATACCTAAATTAGCTGCAATTTCTCCTGCATCGTATTCATCTTTTAATTTTACATATACTTTTTTCTGACCTTTTGGGGTAATCAATGTGTTTAAATCCTTTACTTCTGCATTAAACAATTCCTTAATAGCGTTTTTAACATCAGCTTTTGTAGCTTTTTTATCAATGTAAAATACCAATTTGTTTTCTTCTTCAATGAGTTTCATTGTTTTTTCACTAATTATTGGCATTTTGACAACATCAAAGGCATCCATGCCATCACCTCAATATAAGAATAAATATCTAAGAATTAATAAAGTAAATTAAAATATTAGAATCTTTCATTTAATTTTTCCACAGCTTTTTCGGTCCATAATGTTAATCTTCCAGCGTCTGCACCAGGTGCTATGTGCATTACCCCTAAGTCATCAGCTGTAATTACATCTACACCAGGAAGATTTTTTGAAGCTTTAACAGCATCGCATAAGCTGCTTACCACAACTAAAACACTTTTTGGTTTTCTGTATTTTCTTCCCCTTAATTTACCAATTCCAGCCCTAATTTTAATTCCATCCTTAGCTCTTTCAACGTCCTTGTCTAAACCTAAGTTTTTGAATGTTTCCAAAACTTCTTTTGTCTTTTTAAGGTTTTCAAATTCGTTATCTACGATTAATGGAACTGATGGAACTTCATCAATGATGTGTCCCCTACTTTTTACAATTTCAGGGTTTGCTGATGCAGCAATTGCACTCATTAATGCTTTCAATCTTTCTTTTCTGTTTATTCTTTCGTGGAGTATTTTTTCCACTTTTGGGGGGTGGCCTCTTCTCCCGCCTACTGCCTGAGGAACAAATGCCGCCTGTCCTTGTCCTGTTCTTCTAACTCTTGCTCTACCGTGTCCTTTACCTATTGATTTTGCAGAGGTTCTTTTTCCTGCCATTAAATCTACGCCTTTTGGCTGTAATCTTGCAGTTAATGAGGATAAGAACGCTCTTTTAATCAAATCTGGTCTGTATTCTGTTTCAAATACCGCGGGTAATTCGGTTTCTCCCTTTTCAGAACCATCCATGTTATAAACTTTAACCTTCATTATAACACCCATCCGTGTTTTTATTTATTTTTTAATTATTTAATTCCCTTGCTTGGATTCTTTACTTATGTATGTTATTTCTGGCAATCCAAACTTGTCTTCTGGACATCTTATAGCTCCTCTTAATACAACCATCCTTTTTGCAGGTCCTTGAACTGAACCTTTAACTAAAACATAGTTGTTTTTAATTTCTCCATAGTGTAAAAATCCACCTTTTGGAACTATTTCTTCTCCATTGTTCCCTATTTTTAAGATTCTCTTGTTGTATTCTGTCCTTTGGTGGTATCCTACCTGACCAGCCATAGGAACTGTCCACATAACTCTCTTTGGTGTCCATGGACCGATAGAACCGGTGTGTCTTCCAACACCTTTGTTCTGGTGTTTTCCGAACTGTATTTTAATACCCCATCTTTTAACAGGTCCTTGGAATCCTTTACCTTTTGTGATTGCTATGGTGTCTATGAATTCACCGTCTGTAAATACATCATTTATTGATAATGTTTTACCAAGTATTTCCTTAGCGTATGCCAATCTTTCACTGATGTCTTTTCCACCGATTCTTATCTCGATTATTTCTGGTTTTTTCTTTGGCAAGTTTGTGTTTTTTGGATTTGTATGAACAATTGCTCTTACTTCTGCAATTTTGTCTGCTACTTCATCTAATTTCTCCACATTAGCTTTTGGCTCTTTTGGTGCGGTTATTTTTCTGTTTAACTCTTTGTCTAAGTTTTCAGCCCAAACTTCTGTTAATGTTTTTAAACCTTTTGTAGTTTTTTCATAAACTCTTATTCCAGCTACTGTAATATCGGGAGCTTCCAATACTGTAACTGGTGTGAATACATCCTGTTCTGTATTTGGGCTTTTAGGGTTATTTTCTTTAATCAAAGCATGTGTTGTTCCTGCTTTATATACAGGGAATGCTTGAAGTCTAACTTTTTCATCCTTTGGCCATGACCTGATTTTTGGTACTGGTCTTTTTGCTCTTTTTCTTGGGCTAAATGCCAAAGAACCCCTACGAGGTCTATTTCTTTTCATACCCATTGTATAACCTCCTAATAGCTTTAATTTTTAATACAATTAGATGATTTTTGCAATTTATAATTAAAAAATTATTAACTGACATTTAATTATAATAATTTAAAAAAACTAAACCTGTCAGTAGCATAAATGCCTTTTCAGGTTTTTCGACATAATGCCTTATTAGTGTTAAGTATTGTTATATATATACTTAACCCTTAGGCACTATTAAATAATTAAAAAGATATACATTATTGAAATTGAATATTATATAAAGTTTTTGGTGATTGCATGGACAATGCAAAATTAATTAAATATTTCGAAGAAAAAGACAATCTAAGAGAAGCAATATTAAAATTTTCAAGAGAGGTAGTGAGAGATTGCAATGAATATATAAAGCATATTCAAAAATTAAATAAAAATATTTCATTTGATGAACTAACTGATAAACTTAGAGAACTAAACACAATGGTGGAAAACTATGATGATTTTAAAAAATACCTAAACACACCTCAGCAGGAATATGTGGAAGCTATTGTATTTTACAATATTGTATTTAATAACAAATTTTTAGAATATTCTGAATTTAAGGAAAATGATGTAAAACCAGAAAATTATATTCTCGGACTTTGCGATGTCATAGGCGAATTAAGAAGGATGGTTTTAGAGTCAATTAAAAACGACAATGTTGAAGATGCTGAAAAATATTATGGATTTATGGAAAAAATATATGAGTTTATAATGAAATTTGACTATTACCATGTAATAGACGGTCTAAGGAGAAAACAAGACATATCTAGAAGTTTATTGGAAAAAACCAATGGTGATTTAGTTAATTTCATTGAGAATTTAAAATTAAGAAATGAGATTAAAAAATTAAAAACTGAATAATTTTTTCTTTTAATAATATGGAACATAAAATATATGTAAATTTATAAATATATCATTCTAAAATAAAAAGTAGGGCAGCGGGGATTCGAACCCCGGACCACTCGGTTATCAGCCGAGCACTCTAACCAGGCTGAGCCACTGCCCTAATAGTTCAATTTTACATATCAAAACGCAAAATGAAGTAAGTTATTTTAGTATATAAACTTTTCTATAATCAAAAAATCTAAATTTAATTCACTAGTGGTAATAATATATCAATAAAATATAAAATAATATATAAAACAAAAAATAGGTGAAAAAATATAAATATCTTAATAAACTAAATATTAATTATGAAACTAACAGAAAAAAGAATCATGGCTATATGTTTTGGAGCAGTTTTGATGGGGGTTGTATTTTTACATTTTTATGAGCTCACACCAAGAACTATAAAAATAGCGGATATTAATGAAGGGGATTATGTCAAGATTACAGGAGTTATTCAAGGTATAAAATTAGTTAGGGATAAGTATCGACATATCAAAAAAATTAAATATATCAAAATAAGGGATGATTCTGGGGGAGATTTAAGGATATATGCATTTAAGAATGTAAATAAAGATTTAACCAATTATATTAAAAGTACAAATCCTACGATTAAAGAAGGGGATATAGTTGAAGTTATTGGAACTGTTAAAGTATACAATGGACTCTACGAGATAGTATTAGATAATATATCCAATTTTAAATTAATTGAAAAGAAAAATTTTAAAAGAGATATATATTTGTCTCCAACCCCAACTAATATTTATGCTTCAAAAAATGGAAAAACATATCATACATCTAAAAACTGTCCATATGGGAAGAAAATAAAAGAAGATAATAGAATTTACTTCTATTCTGAGGAGGATGCAAAAGAACTAGGTTATAAAAAATGTAAATGGTGTGAGGATGAATCAGGCAATTAACCCATTTAATTTAATTTTTTTGTTTTTAGGATGTATTTGTGGAACCTTTACAGGGTTACTTCCTGGCATTCATCCAAATACCCTCATACCAATTTCACTCTTAATACTTCCATATATTGGTTCTCAAAATTATGTGTGTTTTTTAATAGGTATAGTAATTACCCATTATTTTATAAATTACATACCTTCGTCATTTATCGGTGTTCCAGACGATGAAACTGCTGTCTCTGTCCTTCCATTACACAACCTAACCTTAAAAGGATACGGATATGAAGGAGTAATGTTGTGCGGATTTGGAGGGTTTTTTGGGATAATCATTTCTATTTTTTTATTTTTTATATTGTTATTCATAAATATAGATATATATGGAACATATCAATCATTTAAACCTTTTATTCCATATGTGTTGATTTTATTACTATTTATATCCGTTATTTTTTCAAAAAACAGGTTTTGGAGTATTGTTGTTATAATTTTATCTGGATTGTTCGGTATTGAAGTGCTATATAATCATTCGTCTGTTAGTAATATATTAACTGCAATATTTACAGGAATGTTTGGTATTCCCCTATTGCTGGAGAATTTAAAAAAGAATAAAATAAATCATCAAATCATTACATTTCCTAATTTAAATGTATCTATTTTAAAATATGTTTTTGTTGGAACCATTGGCGGATTTATAAGAATATTTTTACCAGCCATTGGCGGAGCTCAGATAAATTTCTTTTTAAGCAAACTCATAAGAGAGAACAACATAAAAAATTTCTTAGTGTCTCAGGGGGCAATTACACTTTCAAACGAGGTTTTTTCCATTCTTGCCCTTTTGTTAATTGGATACGGAAGAAGCGGAACAGCCGTAGCAATAAAAAATCTATCAATTAACTTACATTTTAATATTATTGTTTATATGTTAATAGGGGCTGGAGTAGGGTACGCCATTTTGTGCTCTGTCTCAAAATATTTTTTAAGATATATCTCTTATGTCAACTATGGAAAAATTTCATTTTATTTAGTCCTATTCTGTAGTGCCGTTGTTTTTATATTGGGGTATTTTTCAAATTATTTATTTTACTACCTTGTAGTATATGCAATATCAGCCTGTATTGGAATATTGTGTGTAAAATCTAAGGTAAATATGTCTTATATGATGAGTGTTCTTGTATTTCCAACAGTTTTATATTATATTATGCATTAATAAAAAATATTTAATAAATTCTAAATTTTTTACTTTTATTTTAAATAAATTGCTGGTGAAAATATGGACTTTAAAATAATAGATAATGGCGTAATTGCCCCAAAAGGATTTAAAGCAAATGGAGTTAAAGAAGGAAAATACGGTGTAGGAATAATATATTCAGAAAAAGACTGCGTAGCTGCTGCAACCTTTACAACAAATAAGGTTGTGGCACATCCTGTAAATCTATCAAAGGAAATTTTAAAAAATAACCGAGAAAAAATAAGAGCAATTATAGCAAATAGTGGTAATGCAAACTGCTTTACAAAAAATGGATACTACGATGCAAAGGAAATGATAAAAGAAACTGCAAAATTGTTGGATATTCCTGAAAATAGCATCCTAATAGCATCTACGGGAGTAATTGGGAGAAAGATGCCAATGGACATTATAAAAGACAGGATGCAAAAAGCACATACTAAGTTAAAAGAAAAAAGCGACAACAATAGCGTAGCAAGAGCAATAATGACAACGGATAGGTTTCCAAAAACCATTGCAGTGGAATTTGAAGTGAATGGAAAAACTGTAAAAATTGGAGGAATAGCAAAAGGAGCTGGTATGATAGCACCTAATATGTTACACGCAACAATGTTGTGCTTTATTACAACTGATATAAAAATAAACAATGACGGTTTAACAAAATCCATTCAAAATGCCGTGGATAAATCATTTAACAACGCTGTTGTGGATGGAGATACCAGCACAAATGATACAGTGTTTATTCTTGCAAATGGTGAAAGTGGAGTTAAATATAAAAAATGTGCCGAGCTCTTTGATAATGCATTAACATACATATGCACAGAACTGGCAAAGATGATTGTGATGGATGGAGAGGGAAGCACCAAGCTTATGGAAGTTTGTGTAAAGGGTTGTGCATCAGAGAAAGATGCAGTAAAAGCATCAAAATCTATTGTTAGGTCTTTGCTTGTAAAAACTGCACTTTATGGGGGAGACCCGAACTGGGGAAGAATCACTGCCGCAGTTGGATACAGCGGTGTAGAGATGGATATGGATAAAATGGATGTGTTAATTTCCGATTTTGAAAAAGAGGTTTATCTTGTTAGAGATGGTGTCCCAATTGCTGACGAGGGAACAAAAGAGCTAAAGCTTGCAGAGGAGATTATGAAAAATGATAAAATAAAAATAGTAGTTGATTTAAAAATTGGAAATTATGAAAACACATCTTATGGTTGTGATTTAGGGCATGATTATGTGAAATTGAATTCAGAATATACCACATAATTTAAGTTTTATAATATATAACTTTTTATAATAATTTTAAATATAACTATTTGTATAAGGATGCCTTCCTATTCAAAATATATTATTATATAAAAATATAAAATTTCAAAAAAATATTATTATTATATATATTTATAGTTATGTAAATATGTAAGGTGAAATTATGAAAAAAGATTATCCAGACGAAGGAGAAATTGTTATAGGAACAGTTATTGATGTCAAACCATTTGGTGCGTTTGTAGAGCTATTGGAATACCCCAAAAAAGAGGGAATGGTACATATATCAGAGGTATCTTCTGGATGGGTTAAGAATATAAGGGACTTTGTTAAAAAAGGTCAGCGAGTTGTAGCCAAGGTAATGAGAGTAAATAAAAGAAAAGGACAGATTGACCTTTCATTGAAAAGAGTTACAGACCAACAAAAAAAGGCAAAAGTTCAAGAATGGAAAAGACTTCAAAGGGCTGAAAAACTACTTGAATTTGCAGGGGCTAAACTTGGAAAATCCCTTGAAGAATCATGGGAAGAAGTAGGTCACACATTGGAAGAAGAATTTGGAGAACTTTACGAGGCATTAGAATATATTATCATTGAGGGGAAAGATATTTTAAAGAATCTTGGGATTTCAGAAGAATGGGCCAACGCATTATATGAAGTAGCAAAAGAAAATATTGAGTTAACAAATGTTGAGGTAGATGGTATTTTAACTTTGACGACAGCTGAATCAGATGGTATTAAAGTAATTAAAAATGCGCTTAAAAAGGCTTTAAACTCCAACCCCTATGAGGATGTTAATGTAGATATAAGATATATCGGAGCTCCAAAGTATAGAATAGAAATACTCTCCCCAGATTACAAAAGTGGTGAAGAGGTATTGAAAATTGTTGCAAATGCTGCCATAAATTACATTAAAAAATATAAAGGTGGAGAAGGTAGTTTTGTTAGAGAAAGTAATTAATAATAAAAGGCGATATTTTGCGTATGAAAAAATGTCCAAAATGTGGGAAATACACATTAAAAGATTTTTGTAGTGAATGTAACAAAAAAACCATAACAGTTAAGCCCCCTAGATTTTCAATAGAAGACAAATACGGAAAATATAGGAGAATATTAAAAAAATCTATTGAAGCCACTAATATTTAATTTACATATTATATTTTATTATATGCTATCTTATAAATCTATGTTAAAATATTTCTTTTTAATTTTATTAATTTTAAATGTATGTGAAAATATGGATAGTAGTGAATTAATAAGAAGATGCAATGAATTTTTAGATGAATTGTCAAAATTTAAAGAAGATATATCTTCAAAATTTTTAAAACATTCATACTTAGATAGCACCACATATAAAGAATTAATAATAAAATTAAACAAAAATTTAGAAATTTTAGAGGATTTAAAAGAAAAAATGGAGTTGCAAGGGTTTGATACTCCATTTATTGGCGTAGGAAAATTAAAAGGTAGTGATGAAAGCGATATTTATGAAATAAAAAACTATACCTCCTACCTTAGAAGAATAGTTGATGAAAAAAAAGGTGCATTGGAAAGGGTAAAATATGCCATAACATCTCATAAAATAGCGTTGGGACATTTACAAGAACCTATGGGAAATAAAAAAATAATCTGTTTTTTACCCTATGGAGGTTCCCAGAAGGAATTGCTGTTAAATATGCCGCCACTTTTTATTAACACATATAAAAAACTTTTAAATTTGTTTGAATCTGAAGGCAGAGGTGTTTTAAGCTCTATAACAATGACATTAATTGTAATGAAAAATGGAAAAAGGAAGTTTAAACGAGTAAAAATAGAAGATGAAGATTACGAAGGCTATATTAGAAAAAATTATGGCGATGCACTAATAACCTCTTTAAAAAAAAATTACTCAAAAAACAAACTACTGAATGACAGTTATGTAAAAAAAACCCTCGCACTATCTTATCTTATGGCCTATAAAAATGAAATAGAAGAAGAAATAGAAAAAAAATTGAAAAAACAACTGTCCCCATATCAGAGGGAATTAATCAATAAATATAAAAATATTATGGTAGATTTTGAAGTTAATGAGGTTGAATATGGAATAATCGATGTTAGAACATTGGATGAGTTAAAAATAAAAAAATTAAAGATAAAAGAAAAGATGGAAAAACTGGGACTCTATAAACATGGAAGACCAATAGAAGAACTTAACACAGGTCTTAATCTGGAAAAAACAATTTCAGAGGATATATGTTTTAAAATTCCGATAAAATATTTTTCGCAGGACTTATTTAAATATTACCTATACAATACCCCAGATGAAAGGGCTCGGTCAAATATGTTTCCATCTATATTGATTACACCATCAAGAACTAATTTGAAATGGATAAATATTGAGGGTATAAATGCATTGGATGTTCTTGATTTAAAATTTTTACTTGAACGGGAGCTCCCAAAATATGACATACCTTTAAAAAATATTGGAGGAGCAGCGTTATATTTAATTCATGATTGGAATGTTGTTCAACAGTTTAAATATAAAAAAGTAGATATTGAAGAGATTTTAAAAAGCATGGCACCCATAGATAGCTTAAAATCAATTTTAAAAAATAAAGGACTAAATATTGAAAAGCTGGAAAAATACAACAAAATCAAAAAAGAGAGAACAAAAAAATTTCTCGATGCCCTTGGAAAATTGTAATTTATAAATTTAAATTTTAAAACCCTAAATTGTGAGATTATGATTAATCCAACCATATTGATTATATCAATTATATTCGATAGGATATTTGGCGAACCCCCTGAAAAAATCCATCCTGTTGTGTGGATTGGTAATGCTATCTATTTTTTTGAAAAATTATTTAAATCATCCTATTCAAAAAATAAGATTAAAGATTTTGTTTTTGGAGTTTTAACTGTATTATCCGTTGTAATTATTGTTTTTACAACTACCTACATACTTGAAACCATTATAAATAAAATACCAAATAACTATATCATTGTAAAATATATAAAATATAGTATATATTCATTTATTCTTTCAACAACTATCGGGTATAAATCACTATTAATTTTTTCAAAAAAACCAATAGATTATTTAAAAAATAATGATTTGGAGAATGCAAGAGAATCTGTTCAATGTATTGTAAGCAGGGACGCTTCAAAATTAGATGGAGAACACATTTTATCTGCATCAATTGAGAGTGCATCGGAAAATATTACCGATAGTATTGTAGCCCCTTTATTTTATGCAGCTTTGTTTGGTCTTCCCGGTGCATTTATATATAGGACTGTAAATACCTTAGATGCTATGATAGGCTATAGAAATGAAAAATATGAATACTATGGAAAGTTTGCGGCATATTTGGATGATTTACTTAATTTTATTCCTTCCCGTATTGCTGGAATCTTGCTGATTATTTCTGCACCACTTTATGGAGGGGATGTAAAAAAAGCACTATATGGATTTTTAAAGGAGGGCCATAAAACACCATCTCTAAATTCTGGATATACTATGGCTACCCTTTCCAATGGATTAAATATGACTCTTGAAAAAATAGGGTATTATAAACTTGGATGCGGTAAAATAGATATTGATAAAGCATACAATTCTTTAAAAGCCATAGACATAGTTGTATTTATGTTTTTAGTTATTTATTCAGTTTATTACTTACTATTTATATATAAATAATAAAATAAGATAAAAAATATATTACAATAAAAAAGTAAATATATTAAAAAAACTAAAATATTATTTGCTTATAACTCTTGTAATCTTGTATCTCCCAACTGCTTCAAAGTATTCTACTTCAACACCACTGTCTAATCCTTCTACATCGTCGGGCATTGGGATTTCTAAGGTTTCGTAGGTTTCCAAGTCCATAATTTGAACTTGATCTCCCATAAGCGCTAAAACCTGTCCTTTTCTTTTGTCTATAATTGGAACATCAGCTCTTGAAGATGTAGGACCTACGATTTCTTTTTTAACTGGTTCAAAAATACCTATTGCGGTAATTCTTGCCTTAGCTCCACCGTGTTTTCCAGGTTTTGACTTTGTAATATTTACAATTTTACAGGGTACATCATCTATCATAATATATTGTCCTTCCTTCATTGAACCCAATTCTACTGGTTTTGTTCCTGGCATTATACCACCTATCTAATTATTTTTAAGCTATGTTTAATATTTAACGAAAATTTTCGCTAAGAAGGTTCTATAATTAATTATATTACATAGTATATAAATTTTTAGATACTGTTATTTATTTAAATATTAAATATGTTAAAGTTATCTGCAACTTCTTTAGCCCAATATGTAATTATAAAATCCGCTCCTGCCCTTTTTATACTCAATAATGTTTCCATAATTGCCTCTTCTCTATTTAACCACCCTCTTTGAGCAGCGGCTTCAATCATAGAATATTCTCCACTTACGCAGTATGCACCAATTGGAATATTAAAATTTTCCTTAGCCATTTTTAAAATATCCAAATAAGAAATTGCAGGTTTAATCAATATCATATCAGCCCCTTCTTTAATATCCAATTCAATTTCCCTCATGGCTTCCCTTGAATTTCTATAATCCATTTGATATGTTTTTCTATCCTTTATAGATGACTTTGGGGAACTTTCTGCGGCATCCCTGAATGGTCCATAAAATGATGAGGCGTATTTTGCAGCATAACTCATAATAACCACATCCTTATAACCATTGTCCTCTAATGTTTCCCTTATTTTTCCAACCCTTCCATCCATCATATCAGAGGGGGCAACAATATCGACTCCACTTTCAGCATAGGATAAAGCTATTTTTGAAAGTATTTCAAGAGTTTCATCATTTAAAACTTTGTTATTATTAATCAATCCACAATGTCCATGGGATGTATATTCACATAAACAGGTATCTGCTATAACAAGAAGTTCATCTCCAATCTCATCTTTTATCTTCCTTATAGATTTTTGAATTACTCCATTTTTATCATATGCTGATGAAGCAATTTCATCCTTATATTTTGGAATTCCAAAGAGTATTACCGCAGGAATACCTAAATCTGCTATATATTTACACTCTTCAACTACTCCATCTATGCTAAATCTGTATTGATTTGGCATTGAAGGAATCTCTTTTTTCCCTGTATTTAGGTTTTCATCTACAAATAGAGGCATTATTAAATCATTTTTTGTTAGAACAGTTTCTCCTATTAAATCTCTCATTTTCTGATTTATTCTCAACCTTCTTGGTCTTATTATCATAATATCACTCATTTAATTTAATTCCACATTTATATTTAAATATTTTTTAACGATATATTGTTAGGTTATTTTATAATTTATGTTAATTATTTATTATTAATTTTATAAATTAGTATTAAAAAAATAAAAGAAAAAAAGGTAAAAACATACTTAAAATCCTTTCAGGATTTTATATATTTTCAAAAGAGAAAAGGTGAAAATATAAAAGAAACCTACGGTTTCTAATATTTTCACAAAAAAGA